>CAZOGA010000005.1:16575-27012 GCA_964579095.1 uncultured Desulfurellales bacterium | reverse complement strand
TGTTTTAATTATTAATAATTGTTTGACTTATTAAACAAAAAATGTATATTTCATATTCAGTCGGATGGTATTTAAAAATTTATTTTAGGGGGTGACCTATGAGGTACAAGAACTTAGGTTCAGTTTTTGCAGTTTTATTGGTTAGTTTGTTTTTTATTGCCACCACCACAATGGCAAAAGGTGTGATTAAAATAGGTGTGCAGGCGCCTATAACAGGAAAATTTGCCAGTGAAGGGCAAGGCATTGTCAATGCTGTAAAACTTATAGCCGATCAATACAACGCAAAGGGCGGATTGCTGGGCAAAAAGCTTAAAGTTGTAGCATGCGACGATGAAGGCACAGCCGTTAAAGCGGCAATTTGTGCAAGGAATCTTGTTAATAACGGTGTTATTGCAGTAATAGGATCTTATACATCCACATGTGCCGAATCCGCAGAAGCCACATATTACAAAGCGAAGGTGCTGCAGACATCTGACGGCACAAGTGACACATTGGTAAAACATGGATATTGGACATTCTTTAGAAATTCATCTCCAAACAGTGCAGAGGGGAAATTTACCTCAGAGTTTTTCTTAAAAGCTAAAAAATACAAAAAAATAGCAATACTGTCGGATTTTTCCACATTTTCGGTAGATCTTGCTAAAGCCGTTAGCAAAAGTTTAAAAGAGAACGGCGGTAATATTGTTTACTCCGGCAAAATCACATCAGGCGCACAGAATTTTACACCGGTATTAACAAAAATTAAATCTTATAAACCGGATGCTATATATTTCAGCGGATACTACACAGACGGCGGACTGCTGCGTGCGCAGCAAGAACAATTAGGCATAAAAGCTGATTTTATCGGCGGTGATTCATCTGATAATCCTGAATTTATAAAATTAGCAGGTTCAGCTGCTGCAGGTGCATATATAATAAACGTTCCTATGCCGCAGTATCTTCCCTATAATGCAGCAAAAAAATTTCTATCGGACTACAAAGCAAGATATCATGAGGATCCGCCAAGCATATGGACACTCTACAATGCAGACGGTTTAAGAGCCATACTTTACACAGTTGAAAAATTAAAAACCACAAACACAAAGAAAATAGCCGACTATATGCATAATCAGCTTAAAAACTTCCCGGGTATCACAGGACCTGTGGCATGGCGTAAAAACGGCGAAAGGGCAACAAGCGCTTATATGGCTTATGAGATTCTACCGGATGGAAAATATAAAATAGTATATCCTGTAAAATAAGTGCGAGATTAATATGGAAATATTTATTCAGCAGATGATCAACGGGCTGACAATCGGGAGCATTTATGCTCTCGTAGCCCTTGGATATACTATGGTTTACGGCGTATTGAAGCTCATCAATTTTGCTCACGGTGATTTGGTTGCGCTTTCTGCATATACCGGATTAGTTATAGCAATGCAATTGGCAGGGGCGGGCATAGGCGGCGTGCCGTTAGTAGTAGGAGTGTTTTTAATTAATGCCGTTGTTATCTCTATTGTCGGCGTACTTTTAGAAAGGGCAGCTTATAGGCCATTAAGGCAGGCTCCGAGAATGAGCGCAGTTGTATCGGCATTGGGCGCATCTTTGGTATTTGAAAACGGAATGATGCTTATCTGGGGACCTATGCCGAAGATTTTTTCTATAGATTTAGTTCCCAATATCAATTGGAACATTCACGGGATATATATAAGTTTCATACAGCTGCTGATTTTGATTATATCATTTGTTTTAATGATAGCGCTTTATATTTTTGTTAACAAAACAAAAGTCGGCATAGCGGTTAGAGCAAGCTCCATAGATCAGGACGCCGCAAGGTTAATGGGCATTAATGTTAACAAAATTATAATGTTAATATTTATAATCGGATCTGCTTTGGGATCTGCAGGCGGACTGTTTATAGGTATGTACTATAAAAGCATCTACTTTAATATGGGGTGGATCTATGGTTTGAATGCATTTGTTGCTGCCATTATAGGCGGCATAGGCAACATACCCGGAGCTATGCTCGGCGGCATATTGCTGGGGCTATTTAATGCCTTAATTGCAGGATATATATCAAGCAGCTGGGCCACAGGATTCACATATCTACTGCTCATTGTAATATTGGTGTTCAGGCCAAGAGGTATTTTGGGTGAGAGAGTAGCGGAGAAAGTGTAATGAATAAACGAAAAATGAGTTATATAACTTTCATCGCCGTCCTTTTTATATTTGCTTTTATAGCAGACTCCAGATGGATGGCGGTAGGAACAACGTTTTTAATATATGCTGTTGTAGCATTGAGTCAAGATATAGTGTTGGGAAGAGCCGGTATGTATGACATGGGTCATGCCATGTTTTTCGGCCTCGGAGCATACTCAACGGCAATTCTGAATTCAGTATACCACATACCTATACTGCTGACTATACCGGTTGCAATTATAATACCGCTGGCATTCGGCATTTTGTTAGCCGCACCAATTATACATCTACGCGGAGATTATCTGCTTGTCGGCACATTAGGATTTAATATTGTATTCATACAAGCGCTGAAAAATAACGTGTTCGGATTGACAGGCGGTCCTAACGGCATATTCGGATTAGATACGCTGAAGATATTCGGATATGAATTTTCAGATCAGCGGTCAATATATTTCTTAGCACTGATTTTATTCATTTTGACGCTGATAATAATAAGAAACTTGGAAAACAGCAAGATAGGCAGGGCGCTGCACTATATACACGAAGATTCTTTAGCTGCGGAGTGTGTAGGCATTAACACAAAGTTTTATAGACTCTATTCTTTCGGATTGGGTGCCGCTATTGCAGGTTTAGCAGGTGTTGTATTTGCAGTGCAGTATTCCGCAGTAAGCCCGGGAGCATTCAATTTTATTCAATCGGTTCTATTTTTCACTATAGTAATTGTCGGCGGGGAGTCATCTATACCGGGGGTTCTTTTGGGAACATTCGCCATGTTTGTTCTACCTGAATTAATGAGGAGTTTTGCTACGGCAAGATACTTGATATTCGGTATAGCTATGATACTTACTATGATATTGAGACCCAAAGGCATCTGGCCGATAAAATTCGGTAATTTACCAAATTATTTTTTCAAGGATTAATATATGGCACTGTTAGAAGTTCAAAACGTATCTAAAATTTTCGGCGGCCTTATTGCTGTGAACGACTTGACATTCAGTGTGGAAGAGGGCCAAATATTTGGCATAATAGGGCCGAATGGAGCTGGAAAAACAACAATGTTTAACTGTATAACCGGTGTGCATGCGCCGGAAAAGGGCAAGATAATCTGGCATGATAAAGAAATAACGGGGATGCACCCCTATAAAGTTGCAAACCTCGGAATAATCAGAACATTTCAGACAATAAGATTATTTGGTGAGATGAGTATTGCGGAAAACGTTATATCCGGAAGACATTTTAAAAGCAGACAAAGATGGTGGCATGGTATAGTACATACCCCTTTTTATATCAAAGATGAGAGAGGAAATTGGAAAAGCACAAAAAAATATTTAGAGATGTTCGATTTAATGGAATATGCAAAACTTCCGGTTAAAAGCCAGCCTTACGGAATTCAAAAAAAGGTTGAGATAGCAAGAGCAATGGCTACAGAACCGGAGCTGTTGATTTTAGATGAGCCTGCTGCCGGACTTAACGAAAATGAAACGGCAGACTTGTTGAAACTAATAAAAAAAATTAGAGATATGGGAATAACTATTTTACTTATTGAGCATGATATGGATCTGGTGATGAATGTTACAGACTATATAGTTGTGCTTAATTTCGGCAAAAAAATATCCGAGGGAACACCTGATATCGTGCAGAATGATGCCAAAGTTATAGAAGCATATCTCGGCAGCGAGGATGAATAAAATGGGAAAAAACGAACTACTGCTTTCTATAAAAAACTTAGAGGTGTCATACGGCAATATTGCTGCAGTCAAAGGTATAAGTTTGAATGTTAACAGGGGCGAAGTTGTGTCCATATTAGGTTCGAACGGGGCGGGGAAAACAACAACCTTAAGAACAATAAGCGGCCTTATTAAAGCCAAATCAGGCAGTATAATTTTTAAAGATATCGAACTGACTAAATTACCTGCACATAAAATCGTATCTCTCGGCATAAGCCAGTCACCTGAAGGCAGAAGGGTTTTCGGTGTACTTAATGTTGAAGAAAATCTTATAATAGGCGCATATACAAGGAGGAAAACCGATGCTAAAGTGCTGAAGCGTGTATACGACCTATTTCCAAGACTTAAAGAGAGGCGTAGTCAGCTTGCGGGAACACTTTCAGGCGGAGAACAGCAGATGCTTGCAATAGGCAGAGCTATGATGAGTGAACCGGAAATGATCTTGCTTGATGAGCCAAGTTTAGGGCTTGCACCCATACTCGTAAAAGCCATATTCAGAGCAATAAAAGAAATCAGTGAAAGCGGAGTGACAGTGCTTATTGTTGAACAGAACGCTAAAGCCGCTTTAAAAATAGCAGATATAGGGTATGTTTTAGAGGTGGGCAAAATTGTTGCAAAAGGAACATCGGAAGAACTCTTGTCATCCCATAGAATCCAGGAAGCGTATCTCGGCAAGAAAAAATAATTAATCTGCTAATTTTCCAATCTATTTTCAGTTTATGTTGCATAGACTTATTATATATGTATAATTTTTTGGAGAGTTTTTGAGAGGAGGGAATAGTTATGGATAAATATTATTATGCAATAACGGTTATAGGAAAAGACAAACCTGGTATTGTGGCTTTAGTTGCAGAAGTTCTATATGAAAAAGGTTTTAGCGTTGACGATTCATCCTCAACGCTGCTTAAAGATCAGTTCTCAATGATTTTAATCATATCACGTAAAGAAAAAATGGGGATTTTGGAGTTAAAAAAATCATTCGCCCGAGTTAGAAAAAACCTAAATATGAGCGTATCCGTTAGAAGTATAGATACAGAAGAGCTATTGGATGAGGCAGCAGACAACATTTTTATGATATCCGTTTACGGTTCGGATAAACCGGGCATTGTATATCAAATTTCAGATGCCTTAGCAAAAAACAACGTCAACATAGTGGACTTAAGAACTAGACTGACAAAAGCGGAAAATCCGGTATATGTAATGATACTGGAAGTAAATGCGCCAAAGGATATGGAAGAAAAACAAATCAAACAAATAGTGGATAGTGCGGCAGCTAAAATTAACGTTAATTATTCTATACGCAGAGCCGAAACCTACAACCTTTAGGAGCAAATATGGCAGTTAAAGATATCGTCTTATATCCAAATGCACATCTAAAAGAGATGTGCGGAAGAATAACAAATATAGATGAAAAAATACTATCAGTAGCTCATAATCTGCTTGACACTATGCAATTTTATTCGCATTCCGTGGGTATAGCAGCGCCCCAAATTGATCAGCTTTTTAGAATAATAGCTGTAGATGCATCAAAAGCAAAAAAGGGGCAAAAATCCAATCATGGAGAACTGATTATGATTAATCCTGAAATTTTGGAATGGTCCAGCATTATTAAAACGCGTGAAGGCTGCATGAGTGTTCCTGATTATGTTGGAATTGTGAACAGGGCAAGAAAAGTTAATGTAAAATACCTGGATTTAGAAGGAAATGAGAAAATAGTTGAAGCGGAAGGTTTTGAGGCTGTTGTAATGCAGCACGAGATAGACCATTTAGACGGCATACTGTTTATAGATAGAATAATTTCTAAAAATACTGACCTGTTTGAAAGAAAAAAACGCTGATTTATGAGCATATTCAAGCTCAAAAGCATTTATTCCCCGTCCGGAGACCAGCCCAAAGCAATAAATAATATTATAAAAAACCTGCATAACAAGATTCAATATCAGACACTTTTGGGCGTTACGGGGTCGGGCAAAACATTTACCATAGCCAACGTTATACAAAATACAGATAAGCCGATTTTAATCATTTCACACAATAAAACATTGGCAGCTCAACTGTATAACGAATTTTCTATGCTGTTTCCAGATAATGCGGTTGAATATTTTATAAGCTATTACGACTATTATCAGCCTGAAGCGTATATTCCTCGAACCGATGCATATATTGCAAAGGATTCATCAATAAATGACGAAATAGACAGGCTGAAGCAGAAAACAACAATGAGTTTGTTGACAAGAAAAGATGTTATAGTCGTGGCAAGCGTATCCTGTATTTACGGAATAGGCGAAAAGCAAGAATATTCATCCATGTCTTTAAATATCTCTACGGGAGATAAAGTATCAAGAAAAAAACTTTTGGAAAAATTTGTTGAACTTTTATATGTAAGAAACGATATAGATTTTTCGCGCGGAACGTTCAGGGTTAGGGGTGAAATAGTGGATATATACCCTTCTTATATGCGTAATTTGGCAATAAGAATAGAGCTATTTGATGATAATATTGAGAAAATTGTTTTATTCGACCCGCTGACGTCAAAATCCATAGAGATAAAACACTCGGTGGTTATCTTCCCTGCGAATCAATATATATCAAGCAAAACAGTTAGAGAAAAAGCTATGGCATCAATAAAAGAGGAACTTAAGGAACGTATATTTTTTTTTAAAAAAAACGGAAAACTAATAGAGGCGCAGAGAATTGAGGAACGCGTTAATTTTGACTTGGAAATGATGGAGCAGACAGGTTCCTGCTCCGGAATCGAAAATTATTCGCTGCACTTCTCAGAGAGAAAAACAGGCGAAGCGCCTTCAACATTAATAGATTATTTCGGCGGTGATTTTTTAACAATAATAGATGAGTCGCATGTTAGTGTGCCCCAATTAAAGGGTATGTACAAGGGAGATTATTCACGAAAAAGAACCCTTGTTGATTATGGATTTAGACTGCCGTCTGCATTGGATAACAGGCCATTGAAATTTGAAGAACTGCAAAAAAAATGGGGAGAGGTTATATTTGTTTCTGCAACACCCTCCGAATATGAGATTAATCTATCTGACAACGCTGTTACAGAACAAATAATAAGGCCGACAGGTCTAACTGACCCGCCTATATTAGTTAAACCTATGGACGGTGCTGTTGACAATCTGTATACGGAAATTAAAAAAAGTGCGGGTAAAGGATATAAGGTTCTTGTTACCACCTTAACAAAGCGCATGGCGGAAGACCTGAGCGAATATTATAACAATTTGGGTCTGAGAACAAAGTATATGCATTCGGATCTGAATGCCATAGAGCGTGCGCAAATTATATCGGACCTGCGCAACGATGCATTTGATGCTATAATAGGCGTCAACCTATTAAGAGAAGGACTCGATATACCTGAGGTAAATCTTGTTGCTATACTGGATGCCGATAAAGAAGGCTTTTTGAGAAGCGAGACAAGTTTAATACAGACATCCGGACGCGCTGCAAGAAATGTAGAATCATATGTGATATTTTATGCCAACAACCTTACGAATTCCATGAAAAATGCGATAAGGGAAACAAACAGAAGACGCAGAATCCAAAAAAAGTATAATACGATACACAATATAACTCCGAAAAGTATAATAAAATCCAAAGAAAGCAAGATGCTTGAGATGTGCAACCTGGACTACTTGGATACGGACAGGGAAATAAAGATCAGTAAAAAAGAGATACCCAAAAAAATTCAGCTTTTGAGAAAAAAAATGCGCAAAGCGGCACAGAAAATGGACTTCGAATCAGCAATAAAATTAAGAGATGAGATAGAACAATTAAAAAAACTTGACCTTGAAACTTAAAGTGTTATTATTCCAATGTTTTAAAGAAAGCGATAATAGGAGGGTTAATGTTAGCGCTTAAGGATATAAAATACAGTAGAAATTCCAGCGATATAATAAAGGGTGTGTCGATGAAGTTTGAGCGCGGCGGCGTTTACGGCATAATAGGCAATAACGGCGTCGGAAAATCCACCATAGGTTATATCGTTATGGGATTATCAGAATACAAACCCACCTCAGGTAGAATAATTTTATCCGGCGAGGACATAAGCAATGTAAATATAACAAACAGGGCAAGAAAAGGAATATCACTGCTTTGGCAGGAGCCGGCCAGGTTTGACGGTTTAAGCGTTAAAGACTACCTGACATTAAACAGAAAAATAGACAAAAAAAAGATTGAAGAAGCATTAGATATAGTTAATCTTGAACCAAAATTGTATTTGAATCGACTCGTAGATAAAAAATTATCCGGCGGTGAGAGAAAAAAGGTGGAACTTGCGAGCTGCATACTGTTAAATCCAAAATATATTATATTGGACGAACCGGACTCCGGCATTGATATAATGAGCCTTGATATGATTGTTAAAATAATACACTATTTTAAAAAGAACGATACAGGGGTTATTCTCATAACTCACAGAAAGGAAATAGCTAAAGAGTGTGAGTATTCATATCTGCTGTGTAATGGGAAAATATTCTTAGAAGGCAAAACCAATAAAATAATAAAGTATTATGAAAAAACCTGCGACAGCTGCGGACACATAAATTATGCGGAGGAAATCTAATGGATATAGTTAAAGGCTATGAAAAAGAATTTAACCAGCTTGTTGAAACGTATGAAAAAAATACTCACGATAAAAGCCTTCTAAATCCGTCCATAGCCAATATAATAGTCAGCGGCAATAAAGTTGTAGGACTCAACAATACGCCCGGATTTCATATATCCTCGAAAACAAGGGGCGATGGGGTCGCAATTATAGATGTAAATATAGAAGATAACACAAAAATACTGATGCCTGTGCATCTATGCATGGGATTTTTGGAAAAAAAAGGCGAGCAACTATTAAAATTTAACTACAATATAGGGGAAAATGTTAAAGTAAAATTTAAATCACACTGCATTTTAACAAACGTCGAGAAGCTTCATCATTATATGCTGAGTGATATGTATATAGGAAAGAACTCGCATGTGGAATATGAAGACGAGCATTTTCATGATGACAGGGGCGGCGTTTTTGTGGAAACACTTACATATGCAAAATTGGATGAAAATTCATATTTTAAAAGTAAATTTTATGAGACAAAAACACGTGTGGGCAGGATAAATATAGTGTTGGATTTGGATTTGGGAAACTATGCAAAGGCTGATTTAGAAAGCAAAATATACGGACAGAAAGATGATATAATAGATATAAAAGAGATCATGAGATTAAACGGCGAACATTCATCGGGCATAGCAAAATCCATAGTCTTTGCTACTGATACCACAAAAGCTCATGTAATAAATGAAGCTTATGGAAATGCAGCCTATGCCAAAGGCCATATAGAATGCAATGAAATTGTCAAAGGACACAATATGTCGGTTTCAACCGTACCTATTTTGAAGGTAGAAAATGAAAAAGCAGAACTCACGCACGAAGCAAGTGTCGGAAGAATAAAACAAGATCAAATAGAAATTCTTATGTCTAAAGGGCTGACGGAAGACGAAGCTACGAATTTAATAGTAAACGGGCTTTTAAACTGAAAAAATATTTCTATGTTTAAAATAATATTTCTAATAATAGTACTGTTGATTTTTTTATTCATATATTCTGCAAAAAAGAAGATAGATGCTTTTTTAGATAATATGTTTCCTAAAAATAATAATAGAGTACACAATGCAGGTAATAATGAAGAAGAACTAATAAAGTGTGAAAACTGCGGCACCTATATACCGAAATCTCAGGCTGTTAAAAAAATACGCATAGGTAAAAAGCCTTTGTATTTCTGCTCGGAAAAATGTAAAAAAGAATATAAAGAGAGGTAATATTATGAAGTTTTTTCTTGATACGGCGAATATTGAACAAATAAAATACTTTGCCGATATGGGTTTAGTTGATGGTGTAACAACCAATCCGTCTTTAATCGCAAAAGAGGGGAAAGATTTTGAAGAAACCGTAAAACAAATAGCATCTATTGTAGATGGCCCTATCTCCGCTGAGGTTACAGCGGTTGATACAGACAGTATGGTTAATCAGGCAAGAAAACTGGCAAAGATCCATAATAATATTGTAGTTAAAATCCCAATGATAAAAGAAGGAGTAAAAGCTGTAAATATCCTATCCAAAGAGGGAATTAACATAAATATGACGCTTATTTTTTCTCCAGTTCAAGCACTATTGGCGGCAAAGTCCGGAGCCAGATATGTCAGCCCGTTTGTCGGAAGATTGGATGATATATCACACATAGGTATGGAGCTGCCCGAAACAATAAGGGAAATATTCGACAATTATGACTACAACTGCGAAATCATAGTGGCAAGTATAAGAAGTCCCCTGCACGTGATCGAGGCTGCAAGAATGGGTGCAGACATAGCAACCATACCGCCTAAGGTTATGGAGCAGATGTTTAAACACCCTCTGACCGATATAGGATTGGAAAAATTTATGAGCGATTGGAATAAAACATTTGGCAAATAAGATTATCTGCGCGGCCACGAACAATAAAAACAAACTAAGGGAAATCAGGGAAATATT
>CAZOGA010000005.1:0-16475 GCA_964579095.1 uncultured Desulfurellales bacterium | reverse complement strand
TTATCTGCGCGGCCACGAACAATAAAAACAAACTAAGGGAAATCAGGGAAATATTGAATAGTGCAGATGTACAGCCGTCCTCCTATTTTACAGACGATTTTGATGTAGAGGAAACAGGCGGCAGCTTTTGTGAAAACGCATATTTAAAAGCAAAGCATTTGAGCAAGTATACAGATATTGTCATAGCGGATGATTCAGGACTTGAGGTATTTGCTCTTAATAATGAACCCGGCATATTTTCATCAAGATATTCAAAAGACGGCACGGATGAATCAAATGTAAAAAAGTTACTTGAAGGAATGAAAAACTTAACCGACAGGAAAGCACGGTTTGTATGCTGCATATGCGTGATGATAGATGATAAAATCATACAGAAAGAGGGATTTGTATACGGAACAATAGCAAGCCACGCCGCAGGAAGCAATGGTTTCGGATATGATCCTGTATTTATACCTGATGGATACAAAAAGACATTCGCGCAGATGGGAAAAGGGATAAAAAATTCAATATCACACAGAAAAAATGCCTTAGAAACGGTTAAAAAAGAGCTGATTATGAGAGGTCTGATATGAGAAAAATTATATTTTATTTTTTAATCTCGGCGCTGTTTTTTACTTTTAGCTCAAACGTGCATGCCGCAGACATCAAACAGATGCTAAATAAAAATAATTTACCCGTTCATATTACTGCTGATCGATTAAAAGCATTTTATAAAAAAGGGGCATATATGTTCATAGGCAATGTAAGAGCAGTGAGAGGTGATATAACGCTTACTTCAGATAAAATGAACATACAAAAAGATTTGAATACTGGACAAATTCAGACAATAACTTGCATCAATGATGTTGTCATAACGCAAAAAGATAAAAGAGCAACTGCCGATAAGGCAATATATGAAAATACCAAATATGGAAAAATAACACTGACGGGACACGCTGCCGTACTATCAGGAAAAAATATTATTAAATCGGACAGAATAATATATTACATAAATAAAGATTACGCTGTATCTCAATCCGACAATAAGACTAAAAGGGTAAATGTTACAATATATCCGGCAAAAAAAGGAAATGAAAAAAAATGAGTGAAGTAAAAACAAGGTTTGCGCCCTCACCTACAGGGCATCTGCATATCGGCGGATTGAGAACAGCTATATTTAATTATCTGTTTTCTAAATCCAATAATGGGAAATTTGTTTTAAGAATTGAAGATACAGACAAAGAACGCTCTGAAAAAAAATATACGGATGCAATATTAGAGGCTCTTAAGTGGTGTAAAATAGACTATGATGAAATATATTATCAAAGTAAAAGAGAAAAAATTTATAAAAAATATATTGATGAATTATTAAGAAAAGGAAAGGCTTATAAATGTTTCTGTTCTAAACAACGTTTGGAACAACTAAAAAAAGAGCAGATGGAAAGAGGAGAAAACCCCCATTACGACGGTCATTGTAGAAATTTAAAAGCAGAACCCGAGAACGAAGAGTTTGTCATACGCATTAAGCTGCCGAGAGAAAACATAGAGTTTAATGATTATGTGCACGGACATATGCATTTCTCATATGAGGAATTTGATGATTTTATTATACAGCGCTCGGACGGATCTGTGATGTATAATTTTGCAAACGTAGTTGATGATTTTATGATAGGCATAACACATGTAATTCGGGGAGATGACCATATCACAAATACAGCAAAACAAATTGTCATATACAGGCTGCTTGAACAGACACCGCCTCAGTATGCGCATATACCTATGATATTAGGCGAAGATAAAACAAGATTATCAAAAAGGCATGGAGCCAAATCTGTTTTGGAATATAGAAAAGACGGATATTTGCCTCAAGCTTTGATGAATTATCTTGTGCGCCTGGGATGGTCACATGGCGATAAAGAAATATTCACAATAGAAGAATTGATAAAATACTTTAATCTTGAGCATTTGAACAAATCTGCAGCTGTTTTTAATCCTGAAAAACTGCTGTGGGTCAATGAAGAATATATAAAAAATAGTGACGATGAATCGCTGCTTTTATCCTTAAAACAATTTTTACCGGAAAAATGTCTTAAAAAAGAGGATGATTTTTTAATAAAAGCAATGAATACACTAAGAGCCCGCACATCTACACTAAATCAAATGGCAGATACTGCACTGTTTTACTGCACTGCGCCTGAAACTTTTGAGGAAAAAGGCGCAAAAAAATATTTTAAGAGCAATGTAAAAGATGCAATTATATTTTTAAGGAATAAACTTCAGAACACAGATTTTAGCTCGCAAGACAGATTAAAAGAAGCTTTTGATGAGACAATAAAAAAATTCAATACAAAAATGATAAAAATAGCGCAGCCTGTACGCATAGCAATTACGGGAAGGAGTGTAGGACCAGGCATATATGAGATGCTGACTATTATAAAAAAAGATGAATCTTTAAAAAGAATTGACAAAATGATTAATGAAATTCCCGACGCTGTTTCTTAAAGAATTTATCAAATTGTACTCTCAAAAAGAGATCATGCTTTGGTCTGCCTTTCTTACATATCTCACTGTATTAAATATTGTTCCTTTAATATATGCTTTTATATTCATTTTATCGCACATTCCATTTATACAATTCAAGGTCAATTCCGTACAAGATGCACTCAGCAACATCATACCATCATATTCAGATAACATTATAAGTTACATCAATTTATTTTTAAGTAAAATAGGTAATTTAGAAAAAATCAATCTGGCTATACTTATGGTTTCATCTGTTAGTTTAATATTGGCATTCATAAAAAGCGTTAGAAAAGTATGTGATATTAAGAGTAGAACCAATATATTAAAAATAGTTATATTTGTTATTGTGATGATGGTATTTATGGTTATTTCTACAACTCTTATATTTATTGTAAATGTAATATTTAAATTTTTTCTTACGGCATCTGCATACAATCTTTTTACTGCAGCAATTCCTTTTATCGTATGGTTTAGCATTATATTTTCGTTATTTTATATAATGCTAAATGTAAAAATAAAAATTCTGCTTATTTCATCTTTTATAACGGCCATTTTAGTATTTGCTCTCAAAGAAATTTTGGCAATCTACTTTCAATTTTTTATATATAACAAAATATACGGCAGCATAAGTATAATACCGGCACTGCTTTTCTGGCTGTTTCTATTTTGGAATGTTATTTTGATAGGCTTTATGCTGACAAAACTCCTATCGGACCGCAATTGTGCCGCTTGACACAGATCATTAAAACGTTATTATATATTATAAACTTTCGTGGAGGTGGTTTTATGCATCGTCTTAAAAAATATTATGAAGTACCGCTTTTCTTTCTTATGGCGTTTTTTTTCTCACTGTCTATTTCATCTTATGCTTCTCTTCCGGATTTTACCAAAATTGCCAAAAACACTCTCCCGGCTGTTGTCAATATCAGCACCACTCAGGTTGTTAAAGTGCCTGCATATCCGTTTGGAGGATTTAATAATAATGATCCGCTCAATCGTTTTTTTCATCAATTCTTCGACAATATGCCGCAGAATAGAACCGAGCACGCATTGGGTTCAGGATGCATTATATCACCCGATGGATATATAATAACAAATTATCATGTTATCAGAAGAGCAACGACAATAAAAGTAAAACTACTGAATACAAATGAGGTTTATACGGGCAAGGTGGCAGGCAAAGACCCTCAGGCGGATATTGCCTTGATTAAGATTAAACCTAATCATAAACTGCCATTTTTAAAGCTTGGCAATTCTGATAAAATGCGGATAGGCCAATGGGTATTGGCAGTGGGCAACCCTTTTGGATTAAACGGCACTGTAACGGCAGGTATAGTCAGCGCAAAGGGAAGAGTTATAGGTGAAGGAGCATTTGACCATTTCATACAGACAGACGCATCCATTAACCCGGGCAACTCCGGGGGACCATTAATCAATTTAGACGGTAACATCATAGGTATAAACACAGCTATTGTGGCAGGAGGCCAAGGGATAGGATTTGCCATACCTATAAATATGGTAAAAACAGATCTGCCATATCTTATGAAAGGGAAAAAGATAGAAAGGGGCTATCTCGGCGTTTCCATTCAGCCCATAACAATGGACGCCGCAAAACAATTAGGACTAAACTCAACAAACGGTGCTATAATAAGGCAGGTATATAAAGGATCTGCTGCAGATAAGGCAGGGCTAAAAGCGGGTGATATAATCATAAGCATAAATTCAAAAATGGTCAAATCAGCAAGCAGTCTTCCATATATTGTGTCATCAATGCCCCCTCATTCAAAAATAGAAATAGGAATAATAAGAAACAAACAAAGGATGATAAAAGAGGCTACACTTAGTGCAAGACCTGCCGGGTCATCTTTGAGCCAAGCGGAGAACGGTAATAAAAATATATATAAAACAGATTACGGCTTTTCTGTATCCGATTTAACTGCTGCATTGAAAAAAAGATATAACATTAAATCAGCCCATGGTGTTGTAATAGTAAGCGTTAAATCAAACTCTTTTGCCCATATGGCAGGTGTAAGAGCAGGAGATGTCATAGTTAAATTAAATTACAATTCTATAAACAACCTTAATGAATTCAAAAAAGAAATAAAGAAACACAAAAATGATAATGTAATATTTATAAACATCATCAGGGGTAATACAAAAATATTTTTAACAATTCAGAAATAAAAAAATGCCGGGGCATTAAATGTCCCGGCATTTTTTAACTCACTCTAAACCTTCTAATGTATAACTTTTAATATATTTTTCCACTTTTTTAAGCTCTTCAGCTTCATGTTTTCGTTCTGTTTTAATAACCTCATTGCCGTCATTAGATAAAGAGACTATCTCCTTTTCAAGTTCTTCTATTCTATGCAGCAGGTATCGTACAATCTTACCTTCTATATCCGGCATTTTTGTATGCTCAAGATCTATCTGCCCTTTCACGGGATATTCTTTGGGCAAAATTTTTCCCGGTATTCCTACAACAGTGGAATTATCCGGCACCTCTCTCACAACAACACTCCCGGAACCAATTTTTGAATTCTCTCCTATTGTGAAAGCTCCAAGCACTTTTGCGCCCGATCCGACAACAACATCCTTTTTTAATGTAGGATGCCTTTTTACCTTCTCTAAACTTGTGCCGCCCAAAGTAACGCCTTGATATAGTGTTACGTCATCACTGATCTCAGCAGTTTCACCTATAACTACGCCCATACCGTGATCTATAAAAAATCTTTTCCCTATCTTTGCTCCCGGATGAATCTCTATGCCAGTTAAAAATCTGGCAACATGAGAGGATAAGCGTGCCAAAAATTTCACGTCATTACTCCACAAAAAATGCGAAAATCTATGAAACCATAAAGCATGCAGCCCCGGATAGCAAAACAGCACCTCAGGTATGCTTCTTGCAGCCGGATCTCTTTCAAATATCGTATTCACATCCTCTTTGACCGTGCTTATCAATTTGTCCTTTTTAATAAATGCATACATGCCAATCCCTAATAATACTAACGCACTGCTACTTTTCACCAATTTCATATTTCCACTCCCTAAGTAAATTTTCCTGCAAAGCCACCATCTTATTATATTCATCTACGGTTTCATGCTCAAATCCAAGCAGATGCAGGCAGCCATGAGCAACAAGAAATAATATATGTTCATTAACATCCTTGGATATTTTCTTAGAATCCGAAATAGCTGCATCTGTTGATATTGCTATATCACCCAAAATATTACCATCATATCCATAAAACGACAAAACATCGGTAGGTCTATTTTTTTTCCTGTATGTAAAATTTAATTGCCGCAATTTCTCATTATTATCAAATAAAATGTTCAGCTCCTTATTATTATCAATTTCCATTTTTTTATATATAAATTTCGTAAAATCCAGTATCGCACTTTCGTCTATATCAAATTCTGATCTATTTATTATCGTTATCAACGTTTGCTTCCTGTTCATATTCTATTCTGTGATGAAATATGCCGACTAATACATTCATAAAACTATCCGTTATAAAATTCAGTTCCTTTAAAGTTAACTCGCACTCATCAAGCTGACCATCTAAAAATATGTCACGCATTATTTTCTTAATATACTCCTCTAAATGCTTAGCTGTAGGATTAGATAATGTTTTAGAAGCAGCTTCAACCTCATCCGCAATCATTATAATACCTGCTTCTTTTGTCTGAGGTTTCGGACCTGGATATCTAAAATTTTCCTCTTTTGGGTTGAGGCCTGCTTCTTTTGCTCTGTTGTAAAAATATTTTATCAGTGTAGTTCCATGATGCTCTTGTATAATATCAATAATTGATGACCCCAAGTTATATTTTTTTGCTATCTCTACACCATATTTTACATGATTCATAATTATAAGAGCGCTCATTGACGGTTTAAGTTTATCATGAGGATTAATTCCGTCTGCTTGATTTTCCACAAAATACATAGGTTTTTTTATTTTCCCGATGTCATGATAATAAGAGCCTACTTTTGCCACAAGTGAATTTGCACCTATAGCAGATGCTGCAGATTCTGCTAAAGATGATACAACGATGCTATGATGATAAGTACCGGGAGCTTTTATAGCGAGTTCTTTCAACAAGGGATTATTCAAACTGCCCATCTCAAGCAGCTTCATATCTGTAGTAATATTAAACGTATATTCAAATACTGGGAAAATACCGCTTACAATAATAGGCGTAATTAATCCTCCTGCAGCACCAAATGATAAATTAATTATTATGTCAGAATCAAAACCAATTCCCTCAAGCATATAAAATACTATAATCAACACAATATTTAATGCGGCTATATAAACTCCGGATTTCATAATATTTGATCTGGATTTTTCCTTATATACTGCAAGCAGCCCTATCATACCCCCGAAAAATGCATAAGCAGCTATAAAAAATTGAGAATTTAACCCGAATATTAACCAAGCGGTTATAGACATAAGAATCGTTAAGCATAGTGATACCTCAAAATCAATGAGCAGAAGCGACATAATGGAAATAAAGGCAAAGGGAGTAAAAAATATTATAGCTAACTTGGAAAAATCCGGCGAGGAATATGAAATAACATTAGATATATAAAACGAAAGTTTATAAATCATGATTTGTAATATTATCAGAGATGCAGATATAAGCACAATAATGTTTTCTCTAAGTTTTGTTTTGTGCTTTATTCGCTTATATATTCTATACAGAATAAAAAACAGCATTATAAATATGATAAATTTAGCCAATATTTTCATATATATATTTTGATTCTGCTGAGTGGAGCTGATAGCGTTTAATTCTGCATATTTGGAGTTTGTTATTATATCTCCCTCCCTCACTATGATTTCACCCTTTGAAATTTTAAAGTAAACCGGCGCAATGTTTTTTTTAGCAAGCTCTCTAACTTTTTCTGTATCTATGCTGTCATATGACAAATTAGGAGCAATAAGTTTGGAAACAAAATCCCATGTTATATTTCTTAAAGCAGCGTTATTCCTTAAAACATTTTTTAGTTTATTATAAGCTATAACCTTTGCTCTTTCTATATCTATCACGCTGCTTTTTGGTATAGTAATAGATATATTACCTCGCATAGAATAACGAATCTTTATAATATTTTTCGAAAGTTTATATAATTCCGGTAATGACGATACAACATAACGATCTCTCAGACTATCTAATGACAATTCAGCATATTTTTGAATATCAGCCGGATTCAGTCTCACTATTCTTAAATATATTGTTCTGTCCGGCTCGATCCCTATACTTCTGAAAAATTCATTCATCACAGGGTTAGTATAGTTGTTGTCCCTATTTTGTATAAGTGAAAATGCTTTGTCTAACCTGCCATTTAGACGATCGATCAACAAACTATCATAACTGAAAATAGGCACCACATTGTCTAAAGCATCGTGTATTTTTTTCTGAGTTGCTTCTTTATCTTTTACGAGAATTGACATTTCGGATCTTATTGTTTTCGGCGCAACATCTCCCTCTTTCAAATTATAAACGCTCACGGGTGCCTTAGGTATCATCAATATTGCCACAATAATGAAAAAACTGCTTATAATAATATATCTATTATCCAGAAAACTTATAATATTTTTTAAAAAATTCAAAGTGGACAATCCTATTTTGGACATAAAAGTACTATTCCCATTCTATTGTGGACGGAGGCTTAGATGACACATCAAACACCACCCTATTCACGCCATTTACCTCATTTATTATCCTTGATGATATTTTTTCAAGCAGGTCATAAGGCAGATGAGCCCAATCTGCAGTCATACCGTCTGCGCTTTCAACCGCTCTCACTGCTACAACGTTTTCATAGGTTCTTTTATCACCCATTACACCTACGCTGTTTATAGGCAGCAGCACAGCAAATGATTGCCATAAATCATTGTATATTCCATATTTTTTTACTTCTTGAAGAACTATACTATCCGCTTTCTGCAATATACTCAATTTAGCCTTGGTAATATTGCCTATGATTCTTATGGCTAAGCCCGGTCCGGGAAAAGGCTGCCTGTTTATAAATTCCTCGCTCAAACCCAATTTTTCTCCCAGCAATCTAACCTCATCCTTAAATAACTCCCTTAAAGGCTCAATAAGCTTAAAATCCAGCTTCTCAGGCAGCCCTCCCACGTTGTGATGACTTTTAATCACGGCTGAAGGTCCTTTAACAGATACGCTCTCTATAACATCAGGGTAGAGAGTCCCCTGGGCTAAAAATTTTGCATCCTTGAATTTCTCTGCTATGTTTGTAAAAACATCAACAAATACATGCCCTATAATCTTTCTTTTCTGTTCAGGATCGGTAACGTTTTTTAAAGCATTCAAAAAATCATCTTCTGCATCCGCATACTGCAGTTCAATGTTTAACTTTTTAAAACTGTCAATCACATGTTCGGCTTCATTCGCGCGCAGAAGACCGTTGTTAACAAATACAGGAATAAGATTATCTCCTATGGCTTTATGCACAAGCAGTGCAACAACAGTCGAATCAATACCGCCGGATACGGCACATATCACCTTATTATTTCCAACCTTTTGTTTAATTGCTGCAATTGATCTATCTACAAAATTTTCCATATTCCACATATCTGTTATGCTGCATATTTTACGCGCAAAATTTTCTAATAGTTGTTTTCCCTTTTGCGTATGCACTACTTCGGGATGAAATTGAATAGCCCATATATTTTTAGATCTGTTTCTAATTACAGCATATGGTGAATTTTGCGTATGCGCAACCGCCTCAAATGAATCCGGAAGTTGTTTAATGATATCGCCATGACTCATCCACACTGTAGTATTCTGCATATTCTTATCTATCAGCTTATCATTTCTATCAACAATAATTTGCGCAGGACCGTATTCTCTCTTATTTGTAGGAACAATTTCACCTGAAAACTTATCTGCTATTATCTGCATCCCGTAGCATATTCCCAAAACAGGAACACCAAACGAAAATATTTCATCATCTATTACAGGTGCATCATTGTCATAAATGCTCGCCGGAGATCCGGACAGTATAATGCCTGCAATATCTTTTCTATCTATTTTTTTATAATAAGGCACAATCTCTGCATATACGCCGATCTCTCTAATCCTTCTTGCTATTAATTGAGTATATTGTGAACCAAAATCAAGTATTACAATTTTCAATTCGAACTCCCTATTGTACAGTTTCCTATATGCAGATCACAAGAACCAAATGAGCCTATTGCGGTAGAGCTATTTGAAACATTATAAACCCTGCTCATTATATCAAAAAAATTACCTGCAAAGCTCGCCGCTTTAAAATATCCATCCAATTTTCCGTTCCTTATTAAAAATCCGCTAACTCCGAGAGAAAAATCTCCACTTATCGTATTTGCCATATGCAGTCCCATAATATCCGTTATGTACACACCTTTGGAAATGCTATCAAAAATACGCTCCAGGGCCAAATCAGATGGTTCAATATAAAAATTGGTTGGCCCCACTTTCGGCAGAGCGCTGTATGACGCCCTCTTGGCATTACCGGTATTTTTCATAGATAATTTATTGGATGTGTATGTATTATGAAGAAATCCATTAAATATTCCATTTTTTACCACATATTTTTTTCCATGTCTTTTGACTCCCTCGTCGTCGTAAATGACAGAGTTAGGCCTATATTCAACCGCCGCAGAATCCACTATATTAATACACTCAGAAAATATCTTCTCCCCTATTTTATTAGATAACATTGTCGTATGGTTTATTAGTGAGTATCCGTCAAAAATATCAAAATAGTGAGAAAGCAGGTCCATAGCCACATCTTTAGACAGCACAATCTCATATTCTCCTGTTTCTACAGGCACGGGATAAAGTTTATTTATAGCTCTTATCACAGCCTCATGCACTACATCTTCAAAATCGATTCTGCTGAATTCCGATGAATCCGCAGCATACCATCCCATATCCGCAATTTTGTCCTCAGCCAGCACACTAATACCGAAAGATTCACTTATCTTATGCTGCTCTACGGATAATCCAAAGGAATTCGCTATCTGAAATTTCTTTATAGATGCACTCATAGATACACTTTTAACATCAGCAATGCGTTTATCAGAATTTCTTGCAATTTTATCCATATCATATATCTTATTTTTAATCATATCTTCATCCAAATCCAACTCACCTTCGTTGAAGTACTTATCGGAAATAGGCGGTATGATATCTACATCTACATTTTTAGACAGTTCAATAGAATTTAAGGCATCATGTATAACACTGTCTATATTATCTTCATATTTATCATTTAATGATAGATATGCAAAAGCAGACTTAAAATTTTTAATCAATTTAATGCCGCATCCTTTCTCACGAGAAGACCCTTTGGAAAAATTACTTGAATTTTTCAGTTCAAATTCTTTATTTTCAACATCTTCAACATACACTTCCGATCTATCAAACTTATCCAATCTATGCAATATTTGCTGAGCTATCATTAAACAACCTCCCAAGGCTTCGGCAAAAATATTTTGCTATACAAATTCAAGGCGAACCTGTCTGTCATGCCGGATATATAGTCCGCTACAACAATCTCATCAATATCTGAATAATGTTTAGATATTTTATCTACATGCTCCATAAAATAATCAAACAATTCCCCCATCACCTTTTTTGATTTTTCGACCTCTTCCAATACTCTGCCGCACAGATAAACTTTGTCAAACAAAAAATCACGCAGCTCATTGAGTGCCGACAGTTTATCTTTTTCCATAGATATAAATTTATAATTCTCAGCAAGGGTAGCATTCAAAACACTTTTTACCATAGTAGAAATCCTCGCGGAATGATTGTATCCCAATACATCTGATATTTCACTATAAATATCACTCTCTTTTATAATCCCTGCCCGTATAGCATCATCTATATCATGATTAACATAAGCAATAATATCTGCAATTCTAACAACTTGTCCTTCTAATGTCTTTGCCAATTTAGATGAATCTTTGGATATGATCTCACCCCTGCCCTTTGAGTGCTTTACTATGCCATCTCTAACCTGATCGGTTAAATTCAGACCTTTCCCATCTTTTTCCAAAACATCAATAACTCTCAAACTTTGAATCCAGTGTTTAAACCCGGACGTTACTTTTTCGTTCAAAACAGCCTCTCCCGCATGACCAAACGGCGTATGTCCTAAATCATGACCCAAAGCTATGGCTTCTGTTAGATCTTCGTTCAGCGTTAATGCCTTTGCTATTGTTCTCGCAATTTGAGACACCTCTAATGTATGGGTCATACGTGTGCGGTAGTGATCACCTGAGGGCGAAAAAAAGACCTGTGTTTTATGCTTTAATCTTCTAAAAGATTTGCAGTGTATAATCCTGTCTCTATCCCTCATAAATGCAGTTCTTATAGTATCCTCATCCTTATCATATTGTCTTGTTGCGTTTTTTGACAAAAATGAGTATTTTCCTAAGGTTTTTTCCTCTATATCTTCAAGCACAGTCCGTATTATCAAATTCTATTTTCCTTAGAGCACATCTTTTATAAGTTCTCTCCAGCAAAATTCCTCAAAATCAGCAAAATGGGCTTCGGTTTTTATAAACATAGGAATATTTAAAGCTAAAGAAAATATGAAAGCATAAGCTATGGGTATATGCAGCTCTTTTATTTCACTTGATCCATTATTTAAAACCACAAAGGCGCTTTTGTTATATCCGCCATGAATTACACAATAATCAATTTTTATTTTAGCATGCTCAAAAATATCTATTAAAAAATCCAATATTCCATTTTGGGGCACATATACATCCATCATAAGCAGAGAAATCAGCTTTGCATCATTCTTTGAAACGGGGAAATTATATATATTACCGTGTGAATCTTCACACAAAATTATACACTTAGAATCTGAACAATCTATATCACTTATTGATATAGTTACCACATCACCTTACCTCCCCCAAAAGGCTATGTTTGAAGCTTTCGATGATTCTTACTTTAAGAATATCACCTACATCTATTTTATTACTGATTTCCAAATTGACAACCTTATTTTGACGTGTTCTGCCGAAAAACATATTCCCTCTCTTGGATATCCCCTCTATTAAAACCTCAAAAATCTTATTTTTGTCATCTGAATTTTTTTTCTGCGTTATCTCAGCCTGTAATTCCTGTATATAATTCAGCCTGTTACTCTTTACTTTTTCGTCAATTTGCTCTCTCATATCTTTGGCTTTCGTAAACGGTCTCCTGGAATATTTGAACAAAAATGAGGTATCGTAGCGCACCTTGTTCATAACGGAGACCGTGTCTTCAAAATCTTTATCCGTTTCGGACGGAAAACCAACCATTATATCCGTTGTTATGCTTGCATTTTTTACCGATTCCTTAAATATACTTATCTTTTCCAAATATTCATCTTGAGTATATCCCCTGCGCATAGATTTTAAAATTTTATCCGACCCGGACTGCAGCGGTAGATGAATATGTTCGCACACTTTATCTAAATCCCTCATAGCCTCTATTAATTGACAGCTAAAATCTTTCGGGTGTGATGTGGTAAATCTGATTCTTTTTAGTCCATCGATTTTGTTAACATCATATAATAAATCCGTAAATGTGTAATTTTGATCAGCATATGAATTAACGTTCTGTCCAAGCAGCACAACTTCTTTAGCCCCATTATCTACAACACTCTTTATTTCGTCAATAATTGCTTCTTTTTTTCTTGAAACCTCTCTGCCCCTTGTGTAAGGAACTATACAGTATGTGCAGAAATTATTGCATCCATACATAATATCAATAAAAGCAGAAACGCCCCTTTTGTGATGAAAAATATAATCGGGATCATCCATCTTATCCTTTACATAAATACCATGCCCGTTCAAATTGCCTGCAATATCATAAAAAGCATCTATTGCATTTGTGCCTACTACAAAATCCGATACGCTTTTCAGACGCTTATAGTTACACTGAGCCACACAGCCCATTGAAATAATTTTGGCTCTCTTATTTTTAGAGCGCATTCTTCCTATTTCGCTGTATAATTTGTTCTCGGCATTTTCTCTGACGGCACAAGAATTAATAACAATAACATCGGCATTTTCTGCATCTGCATACTCAAAACCAGAATCCTTAAATATACAGTAAACCTTCTCGGAATCCCTTTTGTTCATCTGACATCCGAATGTTTTTATAAAAAATTTCACTTTTTTTTCTGGTATTTCATTACCCATTTATTGTGTTCCTTAAGCGTCCTGCTAAAAATATTTCTTCCCCCATTCGATACAAAATATAGATAATCAACCTTTTTCGGGTGAAAAGCGGCATAAATTGAATCATATCCCGGATTGCATATCGGCGTCGGCGGCAAACCCATATGTGTATATGTGTTGTATATATTATCTTTATTTTTTAAATCCGCCTTTTTTATATCACCGTCAAAATCTTTTATGCCGTAAATTAGCGTAGAATCCATTTGTAAAAACATATGTTTTTTTAACCTGTTATATATTACGGCTGCAATCAGAGGCTTTTCTTTTTTATCAGAAGCCTCTTTTTCTATTATGGAAGCCGCAATCAACCTATTATAATCATCTTTATTAAAAATCTCATCGCCTGATATAGAATAGAACACTTTATGAAAATTATATACCATTAATCTAACGGTCTCTTCAGCACCAATGCCTTTATATAGGCAATATGTATCGGGATACAAAAAACCTTCAAGCGCAACGGCATCAAAACCTGTTATCTTATGTATAAAACTCCTATTGTGAAACAGTGTTAATAGTTCTGATGAGTTTATACCCTCTTTACCAAGCTTGTCCGCTATCATCGCACTATTGAAACCTTCAGGTATAACAGCGCAGAAAGAATGAGGGCTTGCATCAATAAGTTCTTTCAGCACTTCAGACGGCGTATAGTTCTGTTTTAAGATATGAACTCCGGCTTTTACTTTTCTTGCTTTATTGGTTATCCAAATATAGTAGTAAAACCAGTCTGACCTTCTTATAAGCCCCTCTTTCTTAAGATTAACAGCCAATTTTTTCATACTCTCATTTCTATTCACATTAATATATTTTATAGTGCCTAATTTAGAAGCAGGCGCATATACAAAATGAACAAAAGACAGCGCTATATATATTATTACCGATATGGATATTAGTAAAATTATAACGTTCAGAATTAAAAGTTTTTTACGAATATTCATTTGCCAAATAGTCAAGATAACCTTGAAGTATAAATGCGGCGGCAATTTTATCTATAACCTTCTTCTTCTTTTTCCTGCCTTTCACTTTAGCTTCATTTAAAACCATATCTGAAAATTTGGTAGACAGTCTCTCGTCCCATTCAACCACATCAATATCAACTGCATCCTGCAGATCATTAATAAAATGTCTCGTAATATTAACCCTTTCTCCCTCTGTTCCATTTAGATTATAAGGCATACCGACAACAATTTTTTCAGCATCATATTTGCCTACGAGGTCTTTTATATAAACGACAGGATCGTCTTTACTAACATTTATAACACAAAGAGATGAAGCAATAGTATATGTTTCATCGCTCAATGCAACCCCGATCTGTTTTTCCCCGTAGTCAATACCTAATATTCTCAAAAACGCACCACCCGCTTGAAATTTAAAGCCATATGAAATATAATGCTTTTCGATGTTAAAAGCAATATTTTCTTTATGTGTGATCCTATTCTCTTTCAATACATACGCCTACCAGCTGCCGACACTGCAGTCATTGGAAATTATGAAAATTTCCCCCTCAGTCGAAAACATTATTTTTACATTTAACCGCATAAAACAATATAAATATATCAGATTAAGCAACAACTATTTTTATGTAGCCATACCCAACACAAAGTTCGCAGTAAAATGCAGATTGAAACAAGAACTAAACGTGGAAAAGATAACGAAAAAAACCATAAGAAAAGAAACGCGTATATATATAAGACTATCAAATGCATTTAATTATAAATACAATGTAATATTATCACATAGAAAATATTTAATAGTGAGAATCATAAAAAAACAGCGGGCGGCAATAATAAAAATGAGAACGCCTGTTGTAGTGATAGATCCGGGACACGGCGGGAAAGATCCGGGCGCTACAGGAATATATGACAAAGAAAAAAACGTTGTTCTTGACATAGCTCTAAAAACGGCACGCTATCTTAAGAAAAACGGAGTAAAGGTTATACTTACAAGAAGGAATGACACATATCCCACATTGGCAGATAGAGTGGCTGTCTCCAATAAGGATAAAGCTGATATCTTTGTATCAATACATGCTAATTATTCTGCGCATAACAGATATAAAGCAAAGGGACTCGGTGTATATTTCTTAAATACGTCAAGCGACAAAAGAACTGTATCGCTTGCCGCGAGGGAAAACGGAATGTCCATTGCACAAATAAAGGATATCAATAGAATTATATTATCTATGGTTCAGACCACGAAAATAGAATCATCTAAACAGCTTGCTGAGGATGTATATAAAGATACATTAAAAAACGGCAAAAAAATATATAAATATTATTCAGGCAGAGGAGTAAAGCAGGCGCCTTTTTACGTCCTTGTAGGAACCATGTGTCCTTCAATACTTATTGAAACAGCTTTTTTAAATAACCCGCAAGATGCGCTGTATCTGCATAAAAGCAGATTTAGAACAACGATATCAAGAGGAATAGCACAAGGCATTTTAAATTTTTTACATAACCGGCAAATCTCCAGAAAAAAATATGTATCCTCTAAGTTATTAACACTAAGAGGCTATTGCACAATAGCTCAATAACAATATAATACTGTTTCTTATCAAACTCTTTCAACTCAAAAATGAATTTTTTAACGACAAATTTTAATTAAAATCTCAAAACTCACCAAGCCCTCATTTCCATAAAGAAATTAAAGCAGTTTCATGAGGACTTGTCTCAAACAGTTGAGATTTTTCCCTTACGTGAACATTAAAATTTGTCTAAA
>CAZOGA010000004.1:0-27826 GCA_964579095.1 uncultured Desulfurellales bacterium | reverse complement strand
GCAAAACAGTAGGTGCCGGTGTAGTAACCGAGATTATTGAATAGGGGATTATGTTGATGGCTCAGAAAATTAGGTTGAAGTTAAGGGCTTTTGAATCGAATTTATTAGATAAGTCCGTTAAAGATATAATGGAAACTATTAAAAAGACAGGGGCAAAGGTTAAAGGTCCTATTCCTCTACCCACAAGGATATCCCGATATACTGTTTTAAGGTCTCCGCATGTTAATAAAAAATCCAGAGAGCAGTTTGAAATGCGGTCGCACAAGCGGATTATGGATATTGTTGAAGCCTCTCAGCAGACAGTGGATGCGTTAATGAAAATAGATCTACCGGCTGGAGTTGATATAGAAGTTAAACTTTAGTGTTTTTAAATGGAATTATGAATTTCCTTTTTGCGGGAAATTCCTCTATTTCTTGAAATAGACATTATGATGGGAGTATAGGTAAATGTTAGGTTTAGTTGCTAAGAAATTGGGTATGTCTCAGATTTATGTAGACGGGAAGGCCACCGCAGTTAGTATTTTAGAGGCAGAACCTGGAGTGATTACCCAGGTTAAGGTTAAGGAAAAGGATGGGTATAATGCTGTCCAGGTAGGTTTTATTGGTACAAAGGAGCATAGACTCAGCAAACCTCAACTGGAAAAATTGAAGAAGGTAAACGTAGCGCCCAAAAGGGTTTTAAAGGAATTCAGGGTTGAAAATGCAGACGACTTTAATGTTAAAGATGGTGTTAATCTAAATATTTTCAGCGTAGGCGATATTGTAGATATTTCCGGAAAAACGAAAGGGCATGGTTTTGCGGGTGTTATGAAAAGGCATAATTTTTCAGGCGGCCCGGGTGGTCATGGCTCGATGTTTAATAGAAGAGCTGGTTCCATAGGCCATTGTGAATTTCCGGGAAGGGTTGTTAAGGGACAGAAAATGCCGGGGCATTACGGAAACATAAAAGTTACTATAAGAAATTTAAAAGTGGTTTATCTCGATAAAGAGAAGAATTTGATTGTCGTTAAAGGCGCTGTACCCGGTTCTAAAGGCGAGTATGTTAATATACTAAAGAAGGGGAACTAATATGAAGGTACAGGTTGTAAATAGAGAAGCGCAGATTATAGGAGACGTTGATATACAGGTTGACGAGAAAGCATCACCAAAACGTGGAATTTTGTTCAGCAGGGTAACGAGAGCTATGCTTATGAATGCAAGACAAGGCACTGCTTCTGCAAAAACCCGCTCGTACGTATCAGGCGGCGGAAAGAAACCATGGAAGCAGAAAGGTACGGGAAGGGCAAGGGCTGGCTCGAATAGGTCTCCGCTATGGAGAGGCGGAGGAGTGATTTTTGGACCGGAACCCAGAGATTATGAGATAAAGATCAACAAGAAAGAAAAGAAGAAGGCTTTTAACGATGCCCTCCTGCAGAGGATGCAGGACAATGGGTTAGTTGTTGTAGATAGTCTGGAGTTTGATAAACCGAGAACCAAGGATGCGGTAGCTGTATTGGAAAAATTAGGCGTGAGTAAGGCTTTGATTATATTAGATAACAATATGAGAAATGCTTATCTGTCTATGAGAAATATTGATGGAGTAGAAATAAGGAACATAAACAGCTTAAACACATATGATCTATTAAAATTTAGGAAGATAATAGTTCCTAAGAACATTGTTGAGAAAGTGAACAGGAGAGTCACAAATGGATAAATGGACTTTAATTAAGAAAAAATCTATATCTGAGAAATCTTTCTCTCACCAGGAAAAAGGCAAGTATGCATTTGTTGTAGATCAAAGAGCCACAAAACCTGAAATTAAAAAGGCAGTGGAATCTTTACTTGATGTTAATGTTGAAAGCGTAAATACAATTAATGTTGAGGGTAAAGGAAAAGTATTTAAAGGCATAAAAGGCAAAAAAACTTCTTTTAAAAAAGCTATTGTGACGTTAAAAGAAGGCGAGTCTTTAAAGGAGTTATAAGGGGTTTATATGGGTATAAAAAATTATAATCCTGTAACTAACGGTATGAGGTTTTCAAGCGGATCCGATTTTTCCGAAGTAACAAAAACAACTCCAGAGAAATCCTTAATAACTATAGTGAAAAATCATGCTGGAAGAAACAATCAGGGTAATGTTACGGTTAGAGGTAAAGGCGGAAGGGTCAAAAGATTTTATCGAATCATAGATTTTAAGCGTAATAAATACGATATACCGGCTGTTGTGAAAGCTATCGAGTATGATCCTAACAGGTCTGCAAGAATAGCCCTGCTTGTATATAAAGATGGGGAAAAGAGATATATATTGGCTCCGTTGAAATTACACGTGGGCGATATGGTTGCTTCCGGAGAAAATGCCGAACCTAAGGTCGGTAATGCAATTCCCATAAGAAATATACCAGTTGGCAGTTTTGTGCATAATATTGAACTGAAGCCGAAAGCCGGCGGTCAAATGGTAAGAAGTGCAGGTAATATGGCTCAAGTTATGGCAAGGGAAGGCAAATATGCACATATTAGATTGCCGAGCGGGGAGATGAGACTTGTAAATGTGGAATGTTATGCCACGATAGGACAGGTCGGCAATATAGAACATTCTAATATTAATTGGGGTAAAGCGGGCAGAATGAGATATAAAGGCAAAAGGCCTATCTCAAGAGGTGTTGTTATGAATCCTGTGGACCATCCGCACGGCGGAGGTGAAGGTAAGTCCGGAACGGGAGGCACGCCTGTTACTCCTTGGGGTATTCCGACAAAAGGATACAGAACAAGGAACAATAAAAAAACGGACAAATTCATAGTGACGCGCAGGAAGAAAAAATAAGGAGGCTTGATTAAATGCCCAGGAGCTTAAAAAAAGGTCCTTTTGTGGATGAAAAATTAATTAAAAAGGTTATAAATCAGAAAAATTCAAAGAAAAAAACAATGATAAAGACATGGTCAAGAAGAAGCACAATAATACCTGATTTTGTAAATGTTACATTTGCCGTGCATAATGGAAGAAAGTTTATACCTGTTTATGTAACTGAAAATATGGTTGGATATAAATTAGGCGAATTTGTCCCCACGAGAAAGTTTATGGGCCATAAAGGCATTGTGCAAAAGAAAATAGGAAAGTAAGGTTGGTGGTTTATGAAAGCAACTGCTAAGTTAAAAAGTGCTAAGATATCCCCCATTAAGGTTAGGGAAGTTATAGGGCTGGTTAAAGGTAAAGGTGTTGATGATGCCTTGGTGATACTTAAATATTCTAACAGAAAAGCGTCATTTATCTTAAGAAAAATAATGGATTCGGCCGTTGCCAATGCCTTGGATAAAGGGTTTGATGTTGATAAACTGAAAGTTTCCAATGTAGTAGCTACTGATGGTGTAAAAATGAAAAGGTTCCAGCCGAGGGCTATGGGAAGAGCAGGAAGAATATTGAAGAGAACAAGTAACATAATAGTTACCCTTGAAAGTTAAGGAGGTGGATTTTGGGTCAAAAGGTTAATCCTATAGGTCTTAGATTGGGAATAACACAGAAATGGAAATCTCAGTGGTTTGCAGATAAAGATTTTAAAGAGAAGCTTCTGGAAGATCAGAAAATTAAAAAAGCAATAAAATCTAGATTGTACTATGCCGGCATATCACGTATCGAAATTGAAAGAAAGAGGAATAAACTGGCACTTAATATATATGCTGCAAGGCCGGGTATTATAATAGGGAGAAAAGGTTCAGAGGTAGAAAAAACGAAGAAATTTGTTGGTGGGTTAACCAAATCAAATGTCACAATTAATATAAGAGACGTGCCGAGACCTGAAGCCGATGCACAATTGGTTGCGGAAAATATAGCTCTGCAGATTGAAAAAAGAATGCCTTATAGAAGAATTATGAAAAAAATGATATATCTTGCTATGAAAAAAGGTGCTTTGGGTATCAAAATACAGTTAGCAGGCAAATTGGGCGGAGCCGAAATGGCAAGGACCGAATGGGCTAAGGAGGGACGTGTTCCTCTTGCTACTCTTAGGGCTGATATAGATTACGGATTTGCAGAAAGTCTTACGCAGGCTGGCGTGATAGGCATTAAGGTTTGGGTTTTTAAAGGAATAGTAGATAGATAGGAAGGTGGTGCAGTATTATGTTAATGCCTAAAAGAACGAAGTTTAGAAAATATCAAAGGAACAGAAATGGTTTGAGAGGTACCGCATACAGAGGCTCCGAGGTGTCATTTGGGGATTTTGCTTTAAAAGCGGTAGGCAGAGGAGAAATTACAAATAGACAAATTGAGGCTGCAAGGGTCACTATTAATAGGGTTTTAAAGCATCAGGGAAAAATATGGATAAGAATATTTCCGGATTTTCCATTGACAAAGAAACCTGCAGAAACAAGAATGGGTAAAGGAAAAGGATCAATAGAGAAATGGGTAAGCATTGTAAAACCGGGCAGAATTATTTATGAAGTTGGCGGAGTCAGTGAAAACGTTGCCAAGGAAGCTTTTAAATTAGCAGCACAGAAATTTGGCGTTGAGATGAAATTTGTTAAACGGAGTGAGTGGATATGAAAGCTTCAGTTTTTAGGGATAAAAGTTTAAAAGAGCTGGACAAAGAAGCTGTGGAAATTAAGAAAGAGCTGTTTAAACTGAATTTGAGAAAGGGACTTGAGCAGATGGAAAATCCGAAAAGAATAAAGAGCCTGAAAAAGAACCTTGCAAGGATTTTAACCGTCAAGCATGAGAGAATCTTAAGCGGAGAATCTTTATGAATAGATTGATAGAAGAAGGTGTTGTTGTAAGTGATAAAATGGACAAAACCATTATAGTCGAAATAGAGGAATCCATAAAACATGCCAAGATTGGGAAATATATAAAAAGAAGAAAGAAGTTTAAAGTGCATGATGATGCAAATGAAGCACAAACGGGTGATACGGTAAAATTCATATCTTGTAGGCCTATATCAAAAGATAAACATTTTAGATTACTGGAGATCACCGAGAAATATGTAGGTTTGGGAGATTAATTATGATACAACCTTACACTATGTTGAAATCAGCGGATAATTCCGGTGCTAAACGCTTAATGTGCATAAAAGTATTAGGCGGATCAAAAAAGAGATATGCCAGAGTCGGCGATATTGTGGTTGCTTCAATTAAAGAGGCTATGCCTAACGGCAAAGTAAAGAAGGGCGAGGTCGTTAAAGCTGTTATTGTAAGAACGGCAAAAGAGTTTAGAAGGGTTGACGGCAGTTACATTAAATTCGATGAAAATGCGGCTGTTATAGTTAATAATCAAAAAGAACCTATAGGCACAAGAATTTTTGGTCCTGTTGTAAGAGAGCTGAGGGCAAAGGATTTCAGTAAAATAATTTCTTTAGCCCCGGAAGTTCTGTGATATAAGGGGTGTATGTATGGCAAGAATTTATTCGGAATTAAAAACCAGGTTGAAAAAGGGCGATAGGGTTAAAGTGATAAACGGTAAAGATTCAGGCAAGGAAGGAAATATATTATCTTTTCTTCCTCAAAAGAATAGGGTAATAGTGGAAGGTGTTAACATAATTAAAAAACACCAGAAGGCCTCTCAAATGTCAAAGGGCGGTATAATAGAGAAAGAGGCTTCTGTTCACATATCTGATGTTATGCTGGTTTGTCCTCACTGCAGCAAGGCTACAAGGATAGGGGCAAAATATTTAGAGGATAATGCTAAGGTCAGATATTGCAAAAAGTGCGGTGACACTATTTAAGGAGGATTGAGTTAATGCAGGACTACGAACCAAGGCTTAAAACGCTCTATAAAAAAGAAATAGCTCCTTTTATGATGAAAGAGTTTTCTTATAAAAACACAATGCAGGTACCGAAACTTGAGAAAATTGTATTGAATGCGGGAATTGCCGAGGCAATGCATGATATGAAGATTCTCGATTCTGTTTTGGAGGAATTGTCGATTGTTTCCGGACAAAAAGGTGTTATAACAAGAGCTAGGAAATCTATAGCTAATTTTAAATTAAGGCAGGATATGCCTATAGGGTGCAAGGTAACGTTGAGGGGCGCAAGAGCTTATGAATTTTTGGATAGATTTGTTACGTTTGCACTGCCTAGGGTTAGAGATTTCAGGGGAGTGCCTTTGAGGGGTTTTGACGGAAGAGGTAACTACACGCTCGGAATAACAGAGCAGCTTATCTTTCCCGAGATAGATTATGATAAGGTTTTAAAAATACACGGATTAAGTATAACCATTGTTACCACGGCTAAAACGGACGAAGAAGCAATGGTATTCTTAAAGGCATGCGGTATGCCTTTAAGAAAAGCAAATTAGGAGGATTTATGGCAAAAAAGTCCATGATAGCCAAATCTAAAAGAAATCCAAAATTCAGCACCAGGCAGCACAATAGATGTGCAATATGCGGAAGGCCTAAGGGATATATAAGAAAATTCGGAATATGCAGGATCTGCTTTAGAGAATTAGCATCAAAAGGCGAAATACCAGGCATAAGAAAGGCTAGTTGGTAGGTGATATATGAGTAGTAAAAGAATTATTGATAGTTTTTCCACAATAAGGAATGCTCTTATGGCTAAGCACGATTATGCCAATATATTGAGCAATAGTGTTGTGTCGAGCGTGTGCGGTATATTAAAAGAGCAGGGATATATAGAAGGTTTTGAGCCTTTAAAAGAATCCGGCAATCGCAATGTTATGAAGGTTAGATTGAAGTATTTGGATAAACAGAAAAAGATTCCTGCAATAATGAGTTTGAAGCTTGTCAGCAAACCGTCAAGGAAAGTATATGTAAAATATGATGAGATTAAACCTACAATGAATGGATTAGGCATCGGTATTATTTCCACCAGCAAGGGCGTTATGACTACAGACGAGGCAAAGAAAAATAACATAGGCGGGGAAATAATATGCGAGGTATTCTAATGATGGGGGTAGGATTATGTCAAGAGTAGGAAAGCAGCCTATTATTATCCCGGAGGGTGTAAGCGTAAATATAAAGAGTGATATGGTTGAGGTTACGGGTCCTAAGGGCAAACTCTCTCAACGTTTTGTCGCCGACTATATTTCCGTGGAAAAAGATGACAACAAGATTGTTCTTAAAAATAAGACAAACTTAAAAAAATCTAATGCTATGCATGGTTTATACAGAAGTTTATTTTCCAATATGGTAATTGGAGTAAGCAATGGTTTTACAAAAAAGCTGACTATAGAAGGCGTTGGATATAAGGCAAATTTAAAGGGTAAAACGGTTGAGCTGTCATTAGGATTCTCACACGATGTTGTATACAATATACCTGAAGGTATTAATATTGAAATAAGCAAGAAAGGCACAGATATTATTATATCCGGAGCGGATAAACAGATTGTGGGCCTTACTGCAAGCCAGATAAGAGCATTGAAGGAGCCTGAGCCGTACAAAGGCAAGGGTATACGCTATAAAGATGAGCACGTTAGAAGAAAGATGGGCAAAGCGGCTAGTAAGTAGGAGGATTATATGAGTAAAATTAATGATAGAAAAGTGTCACGCCTAAAAAGAAAGGCTAAGATTAAATATAAGATAAGAGGTACGGAGGAACAGCCGAGGTTGTGTATCTATAAAAGCTTGAACCACATCTATGCCCAAATAATTGATGATGCGGCAAAGGTAACAATAGTATCGGCTTCTACATTAGATAGTGATGTTAAATCCAAGACTAAGGGCTCTAATTTAAATAGTGCAAAAATAGTCGGCGAGATTATAGCTAATAAAGCCAAAGATAAAGGCATAAAAGAAGTTGTTTTTGATAGAAATGGGTATGTATATCATGGAAAGGTGGCTGCCCTTGCCGATAGCGCAAGAGAAGCTGGACTTAAATTTTAGGGGTGATGCATGAATAATACGGAAAAAGAATTTCAAGAATATGTTATAAATATAGGCAGAATAACAAAAGTTGTAAAAGGCGGAAGAAGATTCAGGTTTAATGCATTAGTTACGGTAGGTGATAAAAAAGGCAGGGTCGGATTAGGATTAGGAAAATCTAAAGAAGTTCCGGCAGCCATAAAAAAGGCCATAGAAAAGGCAAAAAAAGAGATGTTCAGCGTTCCTATTACTGAAGATGGCACGATCCCTCATCCTATTACAGTAAAAAATGGCGCAGGCTTGGTTCTGCTTAAACCAGGTAAACCGGGTACGGGTATTATCGCCGGAGATGTGGCACGGTCTATATTAGAAGCTTGCGGAATAAGCAATGTAGTTGCAAAATCCATAGGATCTAACAATAAACATAACCTGTCACATGCAATTATTGAAGCCTTAAAAAAGATGAGAAGTAAAGAGACGGTATTAAAGCAGAGGGGACTTTAAATAAGGAGAATGCATATTATGTCTACATTAAAAATAACTATGACGAGGAGCTTAATAGGCTCTAAACCGAAGACAAGAAGAGCGGCGGTTTCATTGGGTTTGAAAAGACCCAATAAGTGCGTATTGCGGGAGGATACGCCTTATGTTAGAGGGGCGATTAATAAATTATCTTTTATGGTAAAAGTAGAAGAATTAGGAAAATAGGAGTGTTCAGATGGAACTTTTTGAGCTGCAGAAAATAGTTAAAAAAAGAAGAAGAGTAGGACGCGGTGAAGCAAGCGGGTGGGGAAAAACCTCAGGCAGAGGAGCAAATGGCGAAAAATCGCGGTCAGGCGGAGCTAAGGGCCCCTATTTTGAAGGCGGGCAGACACCTTTTATAAGGAGAACCGTTAAAAGAGGTTTTGCTAATATATTCAGAACTGAATATGAAGTAGTGAATCTTGATACGTTGAATAACATATGCAATGACGGAGATGTCGTTACTAAAGAATATCTGCAGAATAAAGGCATTGTAAAGAGAAAAACTCCTTTGAAAATATTAGGCAGAGGTAATTTGGATAAGAAGATTAGCGTTATAGCAGATGCCTTTTCGAATAGTGCCAAAGAAAAAATTAAACAGACAGGCGGTTCAACAGAGGAACTAAGATGAAAGAAGATTACGGCAATCTTTTTAATGTGCCCGAGCTGAATAGAAGGCTGTTTTTTACCATTATAATGTTTATTATTTTTAGAATAGCGGCTTTTGTTCCTACACCGGGGGTAAATGCTAATGTTTTAGCTGCTATATTTGAGCAGGCCAAAGGCACAGCATTAGGGCTGTTTAATCTGTTTTCCGGAGGAGCAATAAAGAACTTCAGTATAATATCTCTGGGTATAATGCCGTATATTTCTGCAGCTATCATACTGGAGTTATTCACTGCAGTTAATCCGGAGCTTGCGAGATTAAAAAAAGAGGGTGAGGCCGGAAGAAGAAAAATATCTGAATATACCAGATATGGAACAGTCTTAATATCTCTTTTGCAGGGCATAGGTATTGCAATAGGCATACAGTCTATGCATGGTCCGGGCGGCGCAAGTGTTGTTATATGGCATGGTTTGCCGTTTGTTCTATTTACTGCAATGACTTTAACTACAGGAAGTGTATTTCTGATGTTTTTGGGTGAGCAAATTACAGAACGCGGCATAGGCAACGGTATCTCGCTGATTATCTTTGCAGGTATTGTTGCAAGATTACCCGGAGCTCTGGGTAATACCCTTAGATTAGTAAGCTCAGGTGAAATGAGCATCGTAGCACTATTGCTAATAGTGGTGATTGCTGTATTAATTATAGCCTTTATTGTTTTTGTTGAACTGTCGCAGCGCAGGGTGCCCGTCCAATATCCAAGAAGGATGGTAGGCAGAAGAATGTATGGCGGACAGAGCAGTTATATACCTTTGAAAATTAACGTATCCGGTGTCATACCTCCGATATTCGCATCTTCTATTTTGCTGTTTCCGGCTACAATAAGCAAACTTGTGGATGTTCCTGTAGTAAGAACGATATCTGCATATATAATGCCGGGAAGTTTGACATATAGTGCTGTTTATATAGCTATGATCTTTTTCTTCGCATATTTTTATACTGCTATAGTTTTTAATCCCAAAGATGTTGCGGATAATTTGAAAAAAAATAACGGCTTTGTGCCGGGCATAAGGCCAGGTAAGTATACGGCTAATTATCTCGATTGGGTCTTAAGCAGATTGACATTCGGCGGAGCGATATATTTGTCGTTTGTGTGTGTATTGCCGTGGATTTTAATAAGGAAATTTGATGTGCCGTTTTATTTCGGCGGCACCGCTTTGTTAATAGTTGTGCAGGTGGGTTTGGATACAATAATGCAGATACAGGCTCATTTGTATATGAAAAATTATGACGGATTTATGAAGTCTCATAAAAGGTAGGTTGAAAATGATTGTAATATTGCTTGGAGCACCCGGTGCGGGTAAAGGCACGCAGGGAAGCTTAATATCAAAACAATTTGCTATACCTCAAATCTCTACTGGAGATATACTGCGCAGTGAAGTTAAAAAATCCACCGAATTAGGAAAACAAGCCAAAAATTTTATGGATAAAGGTGAGCTTGTTCCTGATGGTATCATTATTGGAATGATGGAGAACAGGATCAAAGCAAGTGATTGCTCCAATGGATTTATACTGGACGGTTTTCCCAGGACAGTTGAACAGGCGGATGCATTGAGAAAAATGTTGGATAAGAATGGCCTTGATCTGAATTGTGCTCTTTTGATAGATGTTTCTGAAGATGCTATTATTGAAAGACTGACCGGTAGAAGGGTCTGTCCTAATTGCGGAGAAGTATACCATCTGCAGTATAATCCTCCGAAAAAAGATAATGTATGCGATAAATGCGGCGCTAAATTGATTCAGAGGGATGATGACAGAAAAGAAATTGTTAAGAATAGATTAGATGTTTATAATAGATCTACCGCACCGCTCATAGATTATTATGAGAGGCTGGGGAAACTTATTAAAATAAATGGGATGGGCAGTATGGATAAGATATTTGATGGTGTAAAGTTAGTTTTGGGTAAAGTAGAATGATTATTTTAAAAAGCACAGCAGAAATAGAGAAAATGAAAGTTGTTAATCAAATGGTTGGTGAAGTGCTTGATGTCTTGAAAAATGCGGTAAAACCTGGTATAACAACTAAGCATTTGGATGAGATAGCAGAAATGGAAGCGAAGAAAAGAAAAGCTGCTTGTGCGTTTAAGGGTTATGGCGGTTTTCCCAATGCATTGTGTACATCTGTCAATGAAGAGGTGGTCCATGGCATACCGTCTAAAAAGAGGGTTTTAAAAGATGGTGATATAGTTAGTTTGGATTTTGGTCTCATTTACGAGGAATTTTATGGAGATTCTGCTATTACTGTGGCTGTAGGAAAGATAGACAAGAATAAAGAAAATTTGATGCGGGTCACCAAAGAATCATTATACAGAGGTATAAGTAAAGCTGTGCCCGGAGGTCATCTTTATGATATTTCCGAAGCTGTTCAGAATTATGCAGAGAGTTTTTCCTACGGGGTTGTCAGAGATTATACAGGCCACGGTATAGGTAGAAATTTACATGAAGAGCCGTCGGTGCTGAATTATGTGCCTGTAGCATCCATTAGAGGTCCTATGCTCAGGGTCGGAATGACGATAGCTATAGAACCGATGATTAATATGGGTACATGGGAAGTAAAGGTTTTGAGAGATGGATGGACGGTTGTTACGAAAGATCATAAACCATCAGCTCATTTCGAACATACCATAGCAATTACAGATAACGGTCCTGTTGTTTTGAGTGAGGTGTAAGGTTTATGGCTAAAGAGAAGAGTATTTCCATAGATGGTGAAGTTGTTGAATCTTTACCTAATGCCATGTTCAGGGTTAAATTAAGCAATGGTCATGTTATGTTGGCTCATGTGGCCGGTAAAATGAGAATGCATTTTATTAAAATACTGCCGGGCGATAAGGTTAAATTGGAGTTGTCTCCATACAGCATAGATAGAGGCAGAATAGTCTACAGATATAAATAATTTGGAGGGTAATAATGAAAGTTAGACCATCAGTGAAGCCTATTTGTTCAAAATGTAAAGTTATAAAAAGAAAAGGTGTTGTAAGGGTTGTCTGTGAGAATCCTAAACACAAACAAAGACAAGGATAACGGAGGTTTTTAGTGGCAAGAATTGCTGGTGTTGAACTACCAAGAGATAAAAGTGTAGAAATATCTCTAACTTATATCTATGGTATAGGAAGAACAACTGCGCAGGAAATTATTCAAAAGGTTGGCATAGATCCAAGTAAGAAGATTAATGATTTAGCTCCGGATGAGGTACAGAAATTAAGGAATGCTATTTCTGATTATAGAGTAGAGGGTGAACTGAGAAGAGAAGTAGCCATGAATATTAAAAGGCTGATGGATTTAGGAAATTATACCGGTTTGAGGCACAGAAGAGGTCTGCCTGTAAGAGGTCAAAGAACAAGAACAAATGCTAGAACAAGAAAAGGGCGCAGAAAGACAGTTGGAGGTAAATAAAAATAATGGCTAGGGTTGCAAAAAAAAAGAAGATCAAAAAGAATGTGGCTATCGGCGTTGCGCATATACAATCCACATTTAACAATACGATAATAACATTTACCGATAAAAATGGAGATGTTTTAGCGTGGGCTACATCGGGCGGAAGCGGATTTAAAGGTACAAGAAAAGGTACTCCATTTGCAGCGCAGATGGCTTCTGAAAATGCCGCTAAAAAGGTGGCTGCTATGGGTATGAAAGAGATTGATGTTAGAGTAAAAGGCCCGGGAGCGGGTCGGGAAACTGCTATAAGGGCAATTCAATCCAGCGGAATAAGAATAAAATCTATAAAAGATGTTACGCCTATACCCCATAATGGTTGTAGGCCTCCAAAAAGAAGAAGAGTGTAGGTGGGAGTGAAAATAAATGGCTGTATATAATGATGCGACGTGTAAAAAGTGCAGAGCTTTAGGAACTAAATTATTTTTAAAAGGGGAGAAGTGTTTTACAGATAAGTGCGCTTTTGAAAAGAAGCCCTATCCTCCCGGAAAAAATAAAATATCAAGAAGGAAAAAATCCAGTTATTCCGCACATCTTATGGAGAAGCAGAAAGCTAAGGTATTATATGGTATACTAGAAAAGCAGTTCAGAAAATATTTTTTTAAAGCGAAGATGCAGAAAGGCGAAACAGGAGAAAACCTTGTTAAGCTGCTTGAAAGAAGATTAGATAATGTTGTGTTTAGGTCTGGTATGGCTTCATCACGCAAAGAAGCGAGAAGACTTATATCGCATGGTCATATAATTGTAAATGACAGAAAGGTTAATATACCTTCCTATATATTGAAAAAAGGCGATGTAGTGGGTTTTTCAAAGAAAACAAAGGAAAAAGAGGATATTAAACAGACATTTGATGATCGTGTGAAAAGGGGAATCTCGCCTTGGATTATTGCTGATTTAGATAAACTAAATATAACGTTTTCTGATATTCCCAATAAAGAGGATGTTCAGCCTCCTTTTAGTGCCAATGCTATTGTAGAACTTTATTCCAAATAATAAGGAGGAACTTGTGAATATGAATGATGTATTTAATTATTTGCATCTTCCTCAAGAAGTTAAAATTGAGGAGTCTAATGATAGCTACGGAAGATTTTCGTTTGAACCTTTAAATGAAGGAAATGCTATAACGATTGGGAATGCTTTTAGAAGAGTTTTATTATCATCAATTCCCGGCATAGCAATAGTAGGCGTCAAAATAGATGGTGTTGAGCACGAATTCAGTACTATAGACGGTGTTAAAGAGGATGTTCTGAATATTATTTTGAATCTTAAACAAGTGAGATTTAAAGCGCTGAATGAAGAATTTAAAACAGGCGAAGTGGCTATACATAGGAGTGAACCCGGCGTCGTGCTTGCAAAGGATATAGAACTGCCGGCTAACTTAGTTATAGCTGATGGGGATATTTATATTACAGAGCTTATGGACAATGCGAATATGGATATGACTATATACTTAGAAAAAGGTATAGGATATAGGCAGTCCAATATAGATATGTCTGATAAAGATATAGGGTATATTTTTGTTGATGCCCTGTTTTCACCTATAAAACGAGTGGAATATAAAGTTGAAAAGAGCATCTTAAAGGATTATTATGACTTCGAAAGACTTGTTCTTAGTATAGAAACAGACAGCACTATTAAAGCGGTTGATTCTCTTAATCAGGCGAGCCAGATATTGATGAATTATGTATCTGTGTTTTCTAAAAACTTCAAGGAAGCTCAGCAGGAAGTCGCGGTTGTAGAAAAAGAAGAAGTAATGAATGAAAATTTGTTTAAAACAATTGATGAGCTTGAGCTGAATGTTAGAGCATCCAATTGTCTTAGAAGCCATGGCATAAGATATATATGGCAGTTAGTGCAAAAAAATGATACGGAATTGCTGAATACCAAGAATTTCGGAAAACAGTCATTAAAAGAAATAAAAACTGCATTGAAACAGTTGGGTCTTGATCTTAATACTCAGTTAAGCGATGAGGATATTGCTAAGATTCAAGCAGTTATTGAAAAAGGTAGTGAGGAGCAGAAATGAGACATAGAAAGAAATATAGAACACTGGGTATAGATTCTGAGAGAAGAAAACATCTTCTCAGAAATTTGACTATATCTTTAATTGAGCATGAGAGAATAGTAACTACAGATGCGAAAGCCAAAGAGATCGTAAAATATGTTAGTAAACTTGTAACGATGGCAAAGGTTGATGATCTATCATCAAGAAGAAGAGCACTATCCATTGTGCCGAATAAAATAGCTATAAGAAAACTTTATAGTGATATAGCTCCCAAATTTTCAGAAAGAAATGGGGGATATTTAAGAATTATGAAAAAAGGCTTTAGAAAAGGGGATGCCGCTCCTATTTCTGTGGTAGAATTTATTGATTAATGTTTAGAGAAAAAAATTCGTTTATAGGAGTATCTCTGGTACTCCTTTTTTTTGTGCTTGATTACTGCACTAAATATGAAATAACACAGCTTATACCCTATAAATCCTCAGAAGAGATTGTCAACGGATTATTTAATTTGGTTAATATTCATAATAGCGGCATCGCTCTGGGTATGTTTGCCCACTTACCGCAAGTTTATAGAATAATTTTTTTGTGCGGTATAAGTTTTATAGTTTTTGTGGTGGTGGTAATTTTAATTATAAAGGGCAAAAACAGGAATATTTTTTTTATTTTTGGGTTGTCGCTATTGGCCGGCGGCGCCTTAGGTAATCTTGCCGGTCGTATAACAAAGGGGTATGTTGTGGATTTTCTCGACTTTTATTTTAAGGACTATCACTACCCGGCTTTTAATTTGGCGGATTCTTTTATAACAATAGGCATTGTTATACTGCTGCTGTATAGCTTTTTTTATAAAAAGTCTGCTTAAGCTTAGCTTATTATAATTCTAAGCCTGTTTTAAATGTTGACATATCCTTTTTTTTCCCGATACATATAAGTGTTGAATCGGCATAAATAATATTATCCGCTTTGGGATTGAATATATATTCGCCTGTTTTGGATACTATTGCTATAATAATTATATTAAGTTTAGAGCGTATGTCAGTGTCTTTTATCTTTTTTTCTGCATATTTTGATCTGTTTTTTATGAAGCATTCCCCTATTTCTATATTTTGATCATCACCAAATGTTATAGATATAAAATCTGCTACAGCGGGCGTTATTAACATTTGTGATATCTTAGCTGCGCTTGCTTGATATAATGATATGGTTTTTGCGCCGAGTTTTTTGAATTTTTTTACTGATTCTTCTGTGTTTGCTCTTGCTACAGCGAATATGTTTTTATTTTCATCCTTTGCCGTTATCAAAGAGTATAAATTTTTAGCATCTGATTCCATAAGCAGTGCTATGCCTTGTGCCCTATTAATATGAGCTTTTGCCAATATTTCTTCGTTGGTAGCATCACCGTATATAGTAAGATATCCTTGTTCCTGAGCGTGCTGTATTGCATCCTCCGTTCTTTCTATAATAACGAAATTTTTATTATGTTCCGCAAGCTGTTTTGCTACTATTTTGCCTACGCGTCCGAAGCCGCATAAAACAAAATGGTTCTTTAATTTATTAATGGATTTTTCCATTACAGCCTCCCTATTGTATTTTAATTTTTGCAATAATTTATCTGTGAAAGATGAAGAAATTATACTTGTCAATATAGCTATGCTCGAAATACCAATAATCATTACTATAGAAGCCAATATTCTGCCTGCTGTGGATATTGGATATATATCACCGTATCCTACAGTTGTTATTGTAACTATACTCCACCATACTGCATCTGCCATACTTTTAAATTGATGAGGGTTTGCATTATGCTCAATGGAAAATATCATTATAGAGGAGCTGAAAATTATAAAGAACAATATAATAAAAAATATTCCTACGCCAACCATGCTTTCTTTCAGTCCATCTAAGATAGTTTTAATACCCGGTATAAACCGCGGCAATTTTATGATACGCGCTACTAATATCGTTAATCTTTGGGGATATGATATTGAAAAATATGGTATAAAGGATATTACATCTATTATATTGACCGGTTTAATGATAAATTTTCCTACTGCTGCGGCTGTAATCTTATCCAATTTTTTCAAGTAGATAGATAATTTGAGTATATATTCCATTATAAATATTGAGATAATAATGCTTTCCAAAATTTTGTATGTTAATGTAGGTTTGTATGTAACAATTCTCGCAGAATCATAGCTGAGCGTGGATATAATCGAAATTATTGTAACGGTGCTCATAAATATGTTGAATAGTTTGGATGTCCTGCCGCCGCTGTAAAACAACTCTTCCAAATTAACCTTTTCTAAAGCAAGCATAAAACATTATTGAATTATGAAAGTACTTTGTCAATATTTTTGCATGCTGCTATATATAATAAATAAGTTATCATAATTTGTTTAAAAACTTATGAGCTTAACCAGTATAATATCCTCAATATTTTTTAATAATTTAAGATTTTTTTCACTTACGGCATTATCCAACTGTATAAAGGACATTGCAATGCCGCTTTTCTGCCTTGATAAATTGAAACCGGCTATATTTATATTTAAGTTTCCCAATATTGTTCCTATTTTTCCTATTGTTCCGGGTCTGTCTTTGTTTAATATATACAGGTAAACACCCTTCGGCACGATATCCGTTCTGAAATCGTCAATAAAGACAATTTTTTGCGTGCCATCTTCGAACATCGTAGCGCCGATATTTTTTGTTTCCTTGTCTGTTATTGCTTTTAATACGACTAAATTGTTGAAGTGCGCATAACTTTCAGTTTTTGCTTCGGATACTATAATATCTTTACCTTTAGCAAGATAGGGAGCATTCATATATGATACGCTATCCTGAAGACTGAACTGCAGAAAACCTTTCAGCGCGGCTATTGTAAACGGCTGATAATTAAACGGCACATCAAAAGCCTTTGTTACAATATCTTCGTTGAAAAATTTTCCTACCATAGTTATGCTTATTTCTTTAATTCTGCCTTCTGCTACTTGAGCAGTTAGTTCTCCTATCTTTTCAGCAAGGCTGAAATAACCTTGCTGAGGTGTAGACATAAGTTCTTTAATGAATGGTATGTTGACAGCATTTTTATACGGTTTGTTTAGCAGTACATTGGCTATTTGTTCAGATACAATTACAGATACGTTGATCTGAGCTTCCGCACTGTTTGCTCCTATGTGCGGTGTGACGATAGTATTATCCAAATCCAATAACGGACTGTTTACTGCAGGCTCTTTCTCAAAGGTATCTATGCCGCACATGGCAACCTTGCCTGACTGCAAATTATTGTACAGATCTTTTTCGTTTATTATGCCGCCGCGTGCGCAGTTTAACAACATGACCCCGTTTTTCATTTTTCCTATCTCTTTTTTTGTTATCATATTATAGGTCTCTTTTGTTAGCGGTGTATGAAATGTTATAATATCAGATCTTTTTATTAGTTCATCAAGCGTGTCCAAAAGTTCGACGCCCAGATTTTCCGCTTTTGATTTTTTTATATATGGATCATACACCACAATATTTGCCCCGAATGCTTTGGATTTTTTGGCTACACTCGATCCCACGTGCCCTAAACCTACAATGCCCAGGGTTTTACCGTTCAGTTCCACCCCTATAAATTTTTTCCTGTCCCATTTTTTTTTGTATTTTAAGCTATAATGAGCAAATGGTATCTTCCTTAGTGCGCTGAGCATCATACCCATAGTCAAGTCAGCTGCAGCATTTGTGTTGCCTCCGGGAGCATTAATAACAATTATTCCTTTTTTGCTTGCTTCTTCAACATCCACGCTGTCCAATCCTACACCGGCCCTCCCTATAACCTTAAGTTTTCCTGAATTTTCAAGTGTGTCTTTTGAAATTTTTGTGCCGCTTCTCGTTATTATGCCGTCATAATTGCCGATGATATTTTTTACTTCATCACTTGTAAGGTTAAATTTCTCTTCCACCTCTATATTTTTTTCCCTTAAAATGTTTAATCCATCCTGAGCCACATGCTCTGTAACTAAAACCTTCATATCACCTGCCTCCTGCATTTTATAGTTGTAAGCATAGATCAAAACATTTATAATATCAAATTAGAAATATTTAGTTTAAGTATTAGTAAAACTTATGAAATTATTAGATTTAAGTTTGAGACACATTATAATATTTAATAGTGTTGCGGAAACACTCAATATGTGCAAAAGTGCGAAATATATGTTCATAACGCAATCTGCGGTGAGTCAAGCTATAAGCAATATTGAATCTAAATTTTCGGTCCAGCTGTTTTTGAGGCAGAATAACAAGCTTTATTTAACTAAAGAAGGCAGAGAACTGTATAAATATACCAAGAAAGCGGCTAATATACTCAGTGATGCACAGCTATATTTGGAAAACATAAAAAATATCGAGACAGACAAAATATCTATAGGTGTCAGTACTACCATAGGAAATTATATATTCTCACAAATTATGGCTGATTTTAAAAAGGAGTATCTGAATGTGGAGATGGATCTCTTTATAGGCAGCAGTATGGATGTGGTCAGCAGACTCAAAAGTTCTCAGATTGAAATAGGTCTAATAGAATGGCTGCCGTTAAAAACAGATAAATCCATTAAGATTAAAAAAATTATTGAAGACAAACTGATTTTTGTATGTTCGCCTCAACATAAATTTGCTCATAGAAAATATGTGAATCTTAATGAAATAAAGGGTGAATCTTTTATAATGATGGATAAAAGTTCAATTACGCGTCAGAGGTTGGATATAGAGCTTAAAAAAATTGGTATTGAACCTATCGTGTCTTATGAATTTAACAATTTTGAGGCTATAAAAAATGCAGTTTCCTGTAATCTTGGGATATCAATATTGAGCGAAACTGCCGTGAGGAACGAGCTTTATAATAACATGATTAAAAAACTGAATATACGAAGTGTGCAGATAAGCAGATGGTTTTATCTAATTAAAATAAATGATTATAATACAGCTCAAATGGCATTTGAAAAATATATATTAAATAATAAGCTTGATAAACTAATATTTCCCGGGAGGAATGCATGAAACAAAACATAGAAAATTATTATGCCTTTCGCTTTAATAAACAAGGGCTAAACGTTATAAAATATTTTGAAATAGTAAAAGTTAATGATTTGTTTGAGATCAATAAGCAAAAAAAAATGGTATTTAAGAATATTGATGCACTTTTATCTGAAAAACCTCATCTGAACATGCTGCTGTGGGGTGAGAGAGGCTGCGGTAAATCTTCTCTGATAAAGCTTCTGCTAAATGTTTTTAAAGCAAATGGGCTAAAGATTATAGAATTGAGGCAAGATAATATAGATTCCATATACAGATTATATAAGATAATAAGAAACTATCCGCAATATAAGTTTATCTTATTTTTTGATGATATATCGTTTGATCATCAAGATATAAAATATAGAAGATTTAAATCTATATTAGAAGGCGGTCTTGAAGAGCCTCCGAATAACTCCATGTTTGTTGCAACTTCGAATAAGAGACATTTAATTAAAGATGATGTACTAAATACAGAAGATATTTACAATCGTGATGAGATTAATGAACAGATGTCGCTTTTTGGACGTTTTGGCTTAATAATAGGATTCAGGCCATTATCTAAAGAGCAGTTTTTAAATATTGTCTCGCACTATATTAAAAAATATTCGGTAAATATAGGTAATACCTGGGAAAATGAAGCTGAGTCTTATGCTATATCAAGAGGCGGCAGGAGCGGACGTATAGCAAAGCAGTTTGCAGTTTATAAGATGCTGATGATTTAATTTATTCCACTGACCTTACGCAAGAATTATACGCATTGTCGATTTAAACAAAGAAAAGCGTTAAAAAAACACTTTAGGATTTTTTATTGTTAAATTGTTTAATGAGCCTGAGCCTAAAAAAATAGATATTTTAGCGCTGCTCAATGTTATCGGAACTTTAAAAATTTTAGATCCATTAGATTCTACAGCTTTTTTGGCTATAGAATCTATATTCGCTATACCTAAAGCTATTATAATGGTAATAATTAACACAACAGTGTTTAAAAGAATTGCTAATTTTTTCATGGCATTTAACCTCCAATGTTTAACTTAACATTTATAAAATCTTCCCGTAATATTTTCAAGAGGGTAGTCTATCTGAATATTGACGGTAGATAGGTTGTTATGGGCGGAATAAATGTTATTAACAAGAGATCCAATATCATTACCATTAAAAACGGCATTATCGCTTTTGCTGTTTCCATAATTTTGCTGTGCGCGATTGTTCCCGACACTATGAGACATATTCCAAGAGGCGGAGTCAGCATACCTATGGCAAGATTTGCAACAATCATAACGCCGGATGTCAAGGGATCAATGCCGATGCTGTTTAAGATAGGCGCTACAACAGGAACAAACAATATTAAGGATGCTGTTGTCTCAACAAATGTTCCCATAACAAGCAGGAATATATTAATTATGACAAGCAGTAAATAGCGGTTGTGCGTGATGAGCAGGAACGCGTTTGACAGCATTTGCTGGACATTATTCATAGAGAGATACCATGAAAAAACAGTGGCTACAGAGATTATTATTAGAATTACTGAACTTGTAATAATAGAAGATACAGCAGCTTTACGTATTTTTTCCCAGGACAGTTCTTTGTAGACAAATATTCCGACCAACAGCGAATATACAACAACGACAGCAGCAGATTCGGTCGCTGTGAATATTCCTCCCAATATGCCGCCTATGACTATAATAGGTGTGCCGAGCGCCCATAAAGCGTCTCTTAAAGATTGCCAAACTGCTTTAAGGCTGAATGCTTTTCTGCTGTTTTTTATGCTTAAGTGTCTGGATTTTACTGCTGCAACTGTGATTAATGATAAACCTATAATAATTCCGGGAATGATACCCGCTATAAATAACTTTCCTACGGAAGTATCAGTTATGAAGCCGAAAATAATCATAGGGATGCTTGGCGGTATAATAACGCCTATTGATCCCCCTGCCGCTATGATTGAAGCTGCGAAACTTTTATCATAACCATTATTTTTCATAGATGGTATTAGAACAGAGCCCATAGCAGCGGTATCAGCGGCTGCAGATCCTGATACGCCTGCAAAAAGCATACTTGCCAAAATAGCTGATATAGCCAGTCCTCCGGTTAGATGTCCGACAAGAGATTCTGACAGTTTCACGAGACGTTTTGATAATCCGCCCTGATCCATAAAACTGCCTGCAAGCATAAACAGCGGGACAGCCAATAAAACATATGAATTAATGCCGTCAAACATTTTTTGTGATATCATAAATAATGGCAGCTTAGATATAATAAATGCTATTGTTGTGGATAAGCCTATTGATAAAACTATAGGAAAAGATAAGAATATTAAAATAAATAGAATAAGGAGCAAAAAGAATATCATTTTTTTGTCAGCTCTTTCAAAATGTCATCCAAACAGTATATTATCCAAATAACAGCAGATATAGGCAGTGCAGAGAAGGGCACGGCATATGGTATGTTAAGAGTAGCTGTTTTCTGCATTATGTAAAACGGATAGAGCTTTATGCTTCCCACCAAAACCAGCATCCAGAAGAATATAAAAGATAATGCAATAGCAGCATTGATGATTTTTTTATTTTCATCGGATAAATGCGTAAAAAATATGTCTATACGTATATGCGCTTTAACCTTATGAGCCATTGTAGAACCTAAAAATGTAATATACACCAAGATATAGCGGGAAACTTCCCCTGACCAGTAGATGGAATCATTTAAAACATACCTGGAAAAAACACCTGCAGCGAGAAGAATGGATAATAAGAAAAGGAGCAGCACAACAATGATGCTGACTTCTTTATCTATTACATTACTTAAACGGGTTATTGCTTTTGCAATATTTAGCATTAACTTATTCTGCTAATATTTTATCCAAATATATTTTTGCATCACCTGAAAATCTATTTCTCAAAGGTTTTACCCTTTCTTTAAATGATGCTGTGTCCGGGTGTTCATCTATAATCATGCCTTTTTTCTTCAGCTCGCTCAGGAAGAATTTTGCTTTGTTTCTGTTTAATTTTCTTTCATATATGGATGCCTCTTTAGTAGCTTTAAATAACAATTTTTTGTACTTTGCAGGTAAACTGTCATAAAATGTTTTGCTGCCGACAAAAACAAGTGCAGAATATACATGTCTTGTGAGTGTTAAATATTTCTGAACCTCATAGAGTTTGTATTGATATATAACGGCTAACGGATTTTCCTGACCATCTATAACATGCTGAGATAACTGAGTGTAGATAGGCCATGGCATGGGCGTTGGATTGGCGCCTATTGCTTTCCACACAGCAATCTGCAATTGGCTTTTCATGACCCTTATTTTTAGGCCTTTAACATCCTTTGCCGAATGTACTTTTTTTACAGAGTTCGTAAGGTTTCTAAATCCATTCTCCAAAAAATGATATCCTTCTAAATTTGCATTTCTGAATTTTTTTAATATTGACTGTCCTATAGCTCCATCTAATATTTCATCCGATTGTTTATAACTATTGAAAATAAATGGGAATTCTATTGCTTTGATAGCCGGCACAAATTTGTCGATTGGACCTGCTGTAATAACACCCATCTGCAGCGCATTCATCTGCAGCTGCTGCAGTATGCTTGTTTCATTTCCTACGGAACCTGAGTGGTGGATAACAACCTTTATATTGCCGTTAGTCTTTTTTTCAACAATATTTTTAAATTTTTCCGCTGCTTTGTAATGGAATGTGTTTGGTGTCGTAACAATGCCCAAATCGATTTTGTACTGTTTTGCATATGCCGTAACAGACGATAAAAACAGTACCGCAATAAAAATTATCAAAAACCTTTTCATGCTAACCCCCCAATATTAAAATTCACGAAAATACAATAATATAAAAATTTATAAATTTCAATTATAAACTCACCTTATGTACTGTAAATTAAGTTAAGAATGCAAGCTGTTATTTTATTGCGCGGATTAAAATTTTATTTTATAATTATTATTTGGTATAAATATATAATACTGAGCATTTTTAAGGGGTGTATTATGAGCGGAAAACCTTTGCAGGTCGTAGTGATAGGCGGTGATGCTGCAGGAATGAGTGCAGCAAGTCAGGTTAAAAGAAGAATAAAGACAGCACATGTTGTGGTGCTGGAAAAATCGGAAGATGTCTCCTATGGCGCATGCGGTATGCCGTACAACATATCAAGAAGAGGCAGCATAGATGAATTAACTGTGATGAGCGCCGCACAGTTCAAAGAAAAAAGAGGCATAGATGTCAGGCTGTTGAATGAGGGAATAGGTGTAGATACAAAAAATAAGACTGTCGATGTTAAAAATATATCCACCGGCAGAACATATAATATTGATTATGACAAATTGGTTATTGCAACAGGGGCAAGGGCTGTTAAAATGCCTGTAGAGGGCGTAAAGCAGGATGGTGTGTTCAGTCTGAAATTTCTCAATGATGCAAGAAATATAAAACGCTATATAGACGAAAAAAGTCCGAAAAGAGTTGTTTTGATAGGGGGAGGATATATAAATTTTGAACTGGCTGAAGCCTATAAAACTCTTGGTATGGATGTTGTATTGCTCAAAAAAAGCGATAGGATGATTGGAATGTATGAAGATGAGGTCGAGGAAGCCGTAAAATCGGAGTTGAAACGGAATTCCGTTGAGCTCTGCACGGGTGTGGATATGGAAAAGATAGAGGACGATAAAACCGTTGTAACCAATAAAGGATCATTTAAATCTGATATGGTTGGCGTGTCGAAAGGCATTATTCCCAATACTGAGTTTCTAAAAGATACGGATATCGAACTGTTTAACGGCGTTGTGGTTATAGATAGGTATGCTAAGACATCCAATCCCGATGTATATTCAGGCGGCGATTGTGCACTGATTTATAATAAACTGCTGAAAAGAAATGTTTTTATGCCTCTAGGGACAAATGCAAATAAAATTGGTAAATTGGCAGGCGCAAATATTGCAGGCGCCGATGAGGAATTTGCTGGTATTGTAGGAACAAGTGTGTTTAAACTATTTAATATAACAATAGCAAAAACGGGGTTATCGCTTCAGGAATCGCAGAATGAGGGCTATGATGCATTTAAAACGGTTGTAACAACAAAAACAAGGGCTCATGGATTTCCCAACCCCAAGGATATTACGGTTATTTTTATAACGGAAAAGAAGAGTGGCAAACTGCTCGGATGTCAAATATTCGGGGGCGAGGGCGTCGCACTTAGAATTGATGTGATAGCAGCCGCCCTATACGCTGATATGACAATTAAAGATATTCAGGGGCTTGATCTGTCGTACTCACCGCCGTTTGCTCCGGTTTGGGATCCGATTTTAGTATGCGCTAACCAAGCTGTGAAGAAGGTGTGATTATGAAATATAAAAGCACAAGAGGCGGAGTTAACGGTTTAAGTTTTAAAGAGGCATTTCTAATGGGTCTTGCTACAGACGGCGGATTGATAGTGCCAGAATATATACCAAAAGTGAATCTCTCAAAATTAAAAAATCTATCTTACAAAGAATTGGCCTTTGAAGTTTTCAGCCTGTTTATTGATGATATAGATTCCGATGATATAAAAAATCTTATTAATGACAGCTACCGATATTTTGACACAGAAGAGATAACGCCGTTGATAAAGCAGGATGATCTATATATTTTAGAGCTGTTTCACGGACCGACGTTTGCTTTTAAAGATGTGGCTCTGCAGTTTCTCGGTAATTTATTTGAGTTTGTGCTGAATGAAACAGGCGGCTATATAAATATATTGGGTGCCACAAGCGGCGATACAGGCTCTGCCGCGATTTACGGTCTGAAAGGCAAAAAGAATATTAATATTTTTATACTGCATCCCAACAATGCTGTCAGCGAAGTACAGAAGCTTCAAATGGTCACAGTCGAAGATAAAAATGTTTTCAATATAGCAATAAACGGCACATTTGATGACTGCCAGAGCATCGTTAAAAACATATTTTCCGATCTTGAATTTAAAAATAAATACAAGCTGGGTGCTGTTAATTCTATTAACTGGGCAAGAATATTGGCGCAGATTGTTTACTATTTTTATGCATATTTTAAAAGCGGGGGGAATAGTGCATATTTTAGCGTTCCTACGGGAAATTTTGGTGATATATTGGCAGGATATTTTGCAAAGAGGATGGGTTTGCCCATTGAAAAGCTAATATTGGCGACAAATTCAAATGATATACTCCATCGCTTTGTCAAATTTGGTGACTACAGCCTAAGCGGTGTTGTTAAGACTGTTTCTCCGTCAATGGATATACAGATTGCAAGTAATTTTGAGAGATACTTATACTATTTATTTGACGAGGATACAAACAGGGTTAATAAAGCTATGGGCGAATTTTCCAATAGCGGAAAACTTAAATTTGGCGGAAACGATCTAAAAAATGTCCATAAGGATTTTATGTCATATGCCTGTTCGGTTAAAGACACATTAAAGACAATTAAGCTTTTTTACGACGAGACGGGATATATACTTGATCCTCATACGGCAGCCGGAGTTTTTGCAGCGAATCAGTCGGGCTTAAAGGATGTAATATGTTTATCCACAGCGCATCCTGCGAAATTTCCCGATGCCATACAAAGAGCCATCGGCATTAAACCCAAGGAACCTGAGACCATAACCAATTTAAGAGGTAAAACGAAGAAATTTTCTGTATTACCAAATAGCATTGAGGATGTGAAATTATTTATAGAACAGAATATTTAGATAAAATGTCATTTTTGTGTTGACAAGGTATGAGAGTATATGTAATATCACATCTGCTTTTTGAGGGTCGTTAGCTCAGTCGGTAGAGCAGTAGCCTTTTAAGCTATTGGCCGCAGGTTCGATTCCTGCACGACCCACCACGTCCCCATCGTCTAGTCGGCCAAGGACGTCGCCCTTTCACGGCGAAAACGTGGGTTCAAATCCCGCTGGGGACGCCAGTAAAATTTTTGGAGGTTTTTTATGACAAAGACCGAGCTTATTGATAAAGTTTCTGCTAAGACAGGAGTTAAAAAGGTTGACACAAAGAATGTTGTTGATGCGGCGATTGAAGAAATTATGAATGCCGTTATCAACGGCGACAAAGTTGGTTTTGCAGGCTTCGGCACGTTTTATGTTAGTGAAAGAGCAGCAAGGGTTGGCAGGAATCCGAGAACAGGAGAGCAGCTTAAGATAAGTGCATTTAAATTGCCTAGCTTTAAATGCGGCAGAGTATTTAAAGATAAAGCCAATAAGTAGTTTTCAAGATATATCGGGCGCATAGCTCAGTTGGAAGAGCACCTGCCTTACAAGCAGGGGGTCGTAGGTTCAAGTCCTGCTGCGCCCACCACGGAGCCGTAGTTCAGATGGTTAGAATGCCGGCCTGTCACGCCGGAGGTCACGAGTTCGATCCTCGTCGGCTCCGCCATTTTTTAATTTGATGTGTGATTCATTAGTTATTTCCATAGGAAGAGAAATTGTGTCGGGCATAATAACAAATACAAACTCCTCTTTTATTTCGAAGAAATTATACGATATAGGTTTTTATAATAGATTTATAATTTCTGTAGATGATTCGGAAGAAGATATAATTTCAGCTGTTAAATATTATTTCAATAAAGCGGATGTGATAATTACAACAGGCGGTTTGGGCCCTACATTTGATGATATAACACTATATTGTATAGCTAAAGCGTTAAATAGAAGATTGAAATTAAACGTTGAGGCTTTGGAGACAGTAGAAAAATTTTACAACAGTCTTTATAAATCCAATATGATAGAATCACCGGATATGAACGACAAAAGGAAAAAGATGGCTTATTTTCCGGATGGCAGTATACTTTTAAAAAATTCCGTAGGCGCTGCCTGCGGAGCATATATAAAAGAAAATAATAAACACATATTTTGTCTGCCGGGAGTTCCTAAAGAGATGAAGCCTATGCTGAAAAATGAGGTTCTGCATATAATAAAGCCGCTTAGTAAGCTTGTTAGGATCAGCAAAACATACGACTTCAGAATAAATGACGAAACAATACTCGGCAAATTTATAGATAAAATCAAAGACAATCAGGTTTATATAAAATCATTACCTGCAGGATTCGGATTCAAAAATATCGGTGTAAGATTTACTGCCTCAGGCAGAACAAGAGAAGAAGCTTTTGCAAAAATAGATATGAAAAGAAAGGAACTGCAAAAGCTTATCTTGTAAACTCCGCTTAGAGTGTCTAAGATAGGTTTACGAACGCAAAATCGTGGTGACAAAACCTTAGTTAACCACGAATGACCACGAAATTAAGAGAAGAAAAAAAAGAATTTTTTTCTTCATTCGTGCTAAAAAATCTATAATGAGGTATTGAGGAGGTTTAGATGTTTTTTATTGAATCGTTTTTAAATAAATTTTACAGAGCAAGAATGTTATC
>CAZOGA010000003.1:0-30588 GCA_964579095.1 uncultured Desulfurellales bacterium | reverse complement strand
ACTTCTTTTACTCCTTTATCCCAGAGTTCTTTTAGTTGGGATTTGGTTTTGATTTTATCTAGTTTAAATATAAATGTTGCCTGTGTTTTTATAGGTAAGCCAGTCTTTGGAAATACAGTTTCATTACCTTCTATCCCAATATATCCCTCTCCTCTTAATTTTTTTATAAGATTTGGGTCGCTGGATACTTTTAAAACATTATCAACTTTTGCAATTTTCCCTGTTACTTTTACATCTATTAATCCAGTTTCTTTACCATTAAAAATATCTGAATTCTTGAAACGCATTACATCTTTAGGTTCGCTATATAACCAAACACCATTTCCTTTTGTCATCCCTTGACTTCTATCACCTATACCAGTCTTAAAACCTTCTTTCTCTATTAACTTCATATTATCTCTGGTGGTTGCGTGTAAATAAACATCAGGTTTACTTAATCTAAACTCTTCATCCGCAAACTCCTCAAAACTCTTCCCCTCTGCTTGGGCTTTTTGGAATTCCCTTGGATGAAGTTTTATTGATTCAATATTTACTGTTTGTTTAACCCCTGATTCTTTTGCAATCGGCTTTTTAGGAATCTTCGGAGCAATCTTTGCTTTTTTAATAAACAAATCTTTTAATCTTGTTACGATGGGCTTTGCTTTTTTTGTAATTTCAGGAACAGCCTTTTTCTCTATATTCTTTTCTACCATTCCAGTAAAGCCAGGGCTAATCTCTACTCCAAATAAATCAGATTCCTTTTGAGTGATAAGCCCTTCTTTCACTGCTTTCTTTTTAACAGGATTAGGACTCATAATAAGACGATATTTTCTAGGAGACCTTTCTTTAATTGCTGACAATTCTTTTTCTTTCTCAATCTTTTTTGTAACGCCTCTTTTAATCAAATCACTTAATGGTCTAGTCATTATTGAGGGTTCTGCTGGTGCTTCCATTCCTTTAAGTTTTCTTTCAGCTACTCTTGTTTGAGCTTGTGTCATCCCTTCTCCTACATTAAAAGTCATTGGCTTGCCATAATCAGGCTCTTTTTTAAAGAGATACTGTCCAGCTACTCCTCTTAAGAATTTAGGAGTTTTTACTTTTTTTATATGTTCTAATAAATTAAAAGCCATATTATGGTTTTTCTGCTAAATATTTATTAATCATTTCGTCAAAAGAGTCTCTGCTTTTTCCGCTTACTATATCAGACTCATATCCGTCAGGAAAAGCGGCGTTGAACTCATCAGAGCCATAAATAACATTTCTAATCTCATCAGAAATTCCAGGATACTTAGCTTGTAAATTAGCTAAAGCTCTTTCTCTTGCTCCTTCTGTTCCATATTTACCGCTATAAACAGCTTTCATTTCTTGTTCTAAATCATTGTCAAATCTATTCGCTGTTACTTTATCTAGTCCTAATACTCCACCGATTGTTATCTCTCCCCCTCCTGCCCCCTTCCCCGTTATCCCCAACGATTCTTTTTCTCCCGTCAGTTTATTTACTCTCCAAGTGTTGCCTTCAGCGTCAGTTATTATTTGGTAGTCTGAGGCTTTGGCGGTTCCCCCTCCCTCTTTCCAGTAAGTATATTCCTTTCCTCTGCTATCTCTCATAATTGATATTTCATTGCTTGGTTTTGTTCCTTGTCCTGCTGGTAAAAACTGATATCCATTTTCTTCCATTTTATTGTTCAATTCAATTATCTCTTGTTTATATGTTTCAGTAGAAAGTTTGTCTTGAATTTCTGGGATTGAATCTGTTAATTTTACTCCTGCGCGCCCCATAAAGTCAGCATATTGCGGATTTATCATTGCGTCTTTAATGTAATTAACAGACTCTTGGCTCAATTCTGCTTCGTTTTCTAAGAAACTGATTTGTTTTTTAATATAATCTTTTTGATCACCAGTTAATGTAATCAATTTTTTGCCTTCAGTATCTTTTTGTTCTCCATAAAAATTATAGATTGATTGATAATAAGCAAGCTGGTCTTTTCTATCTTTCTCTATGTTGCTTATACTTCTATCTATCAAATTATTTGCTACGCCTATCTGTCCGTTCCTAGCGTTCATTACAGCCTGAATAACGCCTACGCGCGCGTTTACATCCTCTTTCAGTTTATTTATTCTAGGCGTCAATATAGAAGATAATCCTGTTTGCGCTTCCGCAGAAGTTACTTCTGATTGAAGTCCTGTAAGTAATGTTTCCATTTCTTCTGTTAATTTCTGATTGGCAAAAAAGTTATCTTCTACCTTTAATCGCTCTCTTTCAGATTTTTCCAATTTGTCCCGAAATGCTGTGAGTAAAGGCTTAACATCTCCTTCTAAAAGGTCTTTCTGTTTAGTTTCTAAATCAGCAATACTCTTTTCTGCGGATTCTCTTTCTTTGCTTATATCCTCTAACTGCTTATTATACATATCCAAAACTGCTTGCTTTTTATTTTGCAAATCAGTAAGCATATTCTCTGTATATGCTTTTGTATCTGTCGTTGTTGTTCCTTCTGGCAAATCAGGCGTTCCAACGGTTGCCCCAATCGTTAAATCTTTTGCGGGCGGAGTCAACGGGACTGGAATTGCTAATTTCTTTTCTAATGCTTTTCCTGCTGGAGTGCCTTTTAAAAGCTCTTTGCTTTTTTCAATCATCGGAGGCGTTGTTTCTAACAATTTTTTTGTTGCTTGCGAAGAGCCCGGTATTTCTCCTAATACAGTTTCGTCTTTTAAAGCCTTATCAAGCTGTTTACCTGCCTCTGAACCTTGTAATAGTTGTTTAGAGCGTTCTATTAGCTGTGATGTCCTCTCAGGGCTTCCTACAGGGGCGGTTAGCTTTACCTCTTGTCCTCCCTTTTTCCAGTCTCCTAAGCTAACATCTGGGGTTTTCTGTGCTGTAGGAGCAGGTTTTACAGGAGCAGGTTTTTTCTGCATAAATTCAAATTCAGAAGGCGGTTTTGTAGTTGGCGCTAAAGTTTTAGTCCCAAAAAGCTGAGACGGATTAAATCCTCTTCCACCATAAGATGTCATCTTAGTAGTATCTTGCAATGTTTGCATATCTGCTTTAGCTTTTCCTAAAAACTTCTTAAGACTAAAATCTCTGCCTGATTGAGTCATCCCTTTCCAGCCAACATTAGAAATAACATTATTAAAATATGCTTGAGCATCTCTAACTTTAAATACAGCATCGCCATAGACTTTGCGTTTATAAGCGTCATAATCCCATTTCTGTGCCTTTGTCATTCCTGCTGGCTTTTTAATAGCAGGAATTTTGTATGCCATATACTTTTTTATTTCTTCTTGTAGTGTCATATTATTTTCTTAAATTGTTTAATCTTTGTTGCAAATTTTCTATTTGTTTTTGCTGTTCTTGAATACTGTTAACAAGAGGAACAACAAATTCTGCATACTGAAGAGAATAAAAGTCTTTCTCTGAGACTGGTTTATTTATTCCATAAAAAGGAATTCCTATTTTTTCTACCTCTTGGGCAATAAACCCACTATGTCTTTTTGCAGTTTTATCATCTTTCATATCAAACTCAACAGGTCTAAGTTTAGTGATTAAATCAAGCCCGTGAGTATAGTCTTTTATATTTTTCTTTACTCTCTTATCTGAATAAGTTGACCAAGAAACCTGTCCGCCAATCCAAGAAATAGCTGTATTTCCAATATGAACCTGATTACTTGCAGTAGTATAAGCATTATATCCGATAGCTATACTATTTTCTGCATCTACTTTTTGATTAAGAAATCCAGCATAAGTTCCTATAAAAACATTTGAGAATCCTGTTGTAATACTTTTTCCTGCATTATATCCTATAGCAGTGTTACCATAACCAGTACTAGTATTAAGAAGAGAATAATTTCCTACAGCAATATTATCATCACCTTCATTATAATAAAGAGATGAACGTCCTATTGCAATATTATCATCACCAGTAGTGTTATTTGGAAGAGAAAAATCTCCTATAGCAATATTGTTATAACCTTCAGTATTAGAATTAAGAGAATAATAACCTATAGCTGTATTTCTACATCCTGTAGTATTTGAATTTAAAGTATAATATCCTATTGCAGTGTTATCATCACCAGTAGTGTTAGTTTGAAGAGAAAGACTTCCCACAGCAGTATTTGATACTCCTGTAGTATTAGAATTAAGAGAATAATTCCCAACAGCCACTAATCCAAATCCTGTAACATTATTTTCTCCTGCTTTCTGTCCCACAAAAGTATTAACATTTCCTAAACTAAGAGAAAATATATTATCAACAACAACTTTACCGAAACTATCATTCTGCTTATAATTTGCTCTATTACCTGACAAACTAGAATCAGCTATATTATCAGTATAAGTAGTGGTTGTATTATCTGATATTGTATCTACTAAATAATAATTTGAATCACCAGCTTTTGTCCTATATATTTTCCTTGCCGTAACTGAACCTGATGTGCTTACTGGAATATCAGTTAAACTAACTTGTCCGTCTGTAGTATTATCTGAAACTGTTACGCTATTTGAATTTGTGCCTAATTCTGTTTCTCCTGCTTCGTTTACGAAAGTAATTTTGTAATAATGCGTGCCATTATCAACATTCCCAGCACCTGCTCCTGCTAAAGCTCCTGTGCAAGCAGTCGGAGCAGTTACGGATGTAAATTTAATATCCCCGCCGTGTTTTAACAAAATATCAGAACCATAGTCAATAATAATAGCATTTGGATTATTGCTTGATAAACTAATATTTGAACCATCAAAATTAAAATAATCAGTAGAACTATTTCCTACACTAAATTTATAAGCATCAGTATCATATCCCAAGAAAAACCCTGTTCCTGTATTATATGCAGTTTGTCCTCCTTTAATTGAACCTCCTGCGTCAAGCGTAATTCCTCCACCTGTAACAGTTAATCCTCCATTTATCGCTGAAAGGGTTACATCCGCGTTATTAGCAGGTTTTTCAGTTCCTGATACATCTGTAGCAAAGTCTGCTGTGTTTTGTGTTGCCAAAGCTCCTTGTCCTGAAATGTTCGCTGCGGTATTAGCAGAAGTCTGGTCTGCTAAAGCATTTGTGCATTTAGCTTCTGTATGACTGACTGTAATTGTTCCTGTAATATGAGCGTCGCCTATAACATCTAAAACTGCTAAAGCTCCTGCGTCAGTCAAATTAGCTATTCCAGAACCGCCTGTAATAGTAACTGCCCCTGAAATAGTGGCGGAAGAAGCATATAAATCTCCTGCTGGCGTAACCCTGAAAGGAGCTGAAGCCCTGTTTGCGTATTTAGCCCCTGCGTAAAAAGGATAATCTGCGGGCGCCATTCCAGCGGAAACAGCGTCAGTTGCTCCGTCTTTGTAAAGAGCGACAGAAGAAATATCCCAACCGCCTATATTCCCAGCAGTAGCGGTAACTGTGCCTACTATTGTTATATCTCCTGTTGTCCCGTCAATCGCAATAGTATTTGCTCCTGTTTTATTTCTTGACACTATTCCATTTGGACTAAGTCTAATATCTCCTGAAACTCCATTAACATAAGTTCCTATCTGAATTGCTCCAGAAGCTCCAAAAGTGAATTCATCTAAAATGTTTTTAGCATCAGTATCTAATCGGTCATTGATTAAGTCATTTATATAATTCCCGTCAACATTTATTGCGTCAGCTATTGTTGATAATCTTCTTTCGTTTACCGTGCTGTCATCTCCGCCAAGTTGTATTCCACCTAAAACAGCCCCCATTGGATGTTCTAAAAGGGGAATTTGTATCTTCTCCCGCGCGGGAATTGTAACTACATTGTTGGGTGTCAAATTTATCATTCTATAAAATGTCCTTTAATATAGACCTTTTTAATAGGGCAAGGATTCGTAGCATTTCCAGATGAATAATCAAGAAAAAGCCTTATATCTTCTATTCCGTCTGCTGTAAAATCAAAGTCTTCTGCGTCAAATAAATGTCTGCGCACTCCTGTTCCTGTTATTTCTACCGCTGTTGTTACGCTTTCTGCCTGATTATATTCAAATTTTAATAAACATTTGGCATTTTCTCCAAGAGCTTTCGTTATCACAATTACATCATCAATATATCCAAGCATTTTACCAAAAATCGTTGAGGCAATAACTGACTTCCAATATCCTGTTATATCGTATGTTGAGCCAAATTTAGCTAAACGATGATTTGCGCTTCCGTCTGTTGAGGCAATCATCGGTGTTCCAAACGGCGAGGCTATTGCTCCAACTGTTGCGTGTCCACCGTCTGCAATTTGGCTTATCTGATATGGCAAGTCATCTATTACTGCCCCGCAACTCCAGACCAAAGCGCTAGAAATAAATAATATTGTTTTTTTGTATAAAGTTTTTTGCGCAAAAGTAGGCAATGCTCCTGTAAAATGTCCAAGCGATTTTAATTCTCTGCCATTGATATATCCAATCTGATACCCTCCGCTGAAACTTAAATCCTGATAAGCTACAAAAACAACGCCTGCAATGGGAAATAAAAATCCTATCTTATAAAGTCCCACTGCTGTTTCGTCCGTTAAAAGCGAACTAACAGCTGAACCATTCCAGAAATATATCTCACTCCTTGTTCTGTTTGTTCCCGCAATTCCATAATTGACTGCTATAAGCCACTGATTGGCATTAAATATAACATCGGCTACTTTTGCGTCATTCCCAAAATCAAGCTTGTCTACATCCAGCGTGTCGCTTGTAGCGTTATAATAGCCAACATATCTACCGTTGCCGAATACCATTAAATCTTCTTTTTTAGCTACTGGATGAATAGCTTTTTGTAATGCTCCTGCTCCTGACGGCGTTGTGCTTCCCCAGTCGGGGTCTATCACTTCCGTGCTTATAGGCATTTTTAAAATATCTCCACCGCTGGTTTTATTGTAAAATCCATAAACATTTCCTTTTAATAGAATCAAGCTTTCGCCATCCGTCATATCAGTTACTGTTTGAGGCCAAGAAGAAGTCCCGCCAGAGTCAACTGTTGTCGGGGTAATTCTAAATAACTTAGTAGCCCCTATTCCGTATGTTTGGTTTGAGGCAGTAGGCTGGTCTAAAATAAAGTTAATTAACTCTGTAACAACGCCTGCTTGCGTGCCATTTGTTAAATCAGATAATGCCGGTCCCTGCGAAAGATATGTCGGGTCTAAGATATCTACATTTTTCATATCAGAAGCGTGTCCGCCATTTCCTATTTCAGTCAAGCTGTTTAAATGTGCCGCTGGACTAAAACCCGCATAGAATGAAGAAAACTCTATAACAAAAGTATTATCTTTCCCTACTGTTATTTTTGGTGGTATTAATACGCTCATAAATTACCAAACGATTGAATTACTTGTTCCGCCAGCTACCTTATTTCTTCTTAATCTTCTGCTTCCATAATCTTCTTTTCTTAATTCAAGCTTTATCTTTGAGTCCTCATTTCTGTTGCTATAAAAAGCAATGAAAGCTCCTTCCATAATCTGTATTTTGCTTTGAACGCCTGCCAATCTTCCTTTAATCTCATTTGCCCAGAGATAATCTTCTGAAGCATAAAGCGAAACTAGCCTGTGAAAGGGTTGAGCAAATCCCGGTTGTTTTGTAGTATCTGTTGAGGCAAAATAACTAACATTCCTCTGAAAGAATATACGAAGTCCAGAGGCTAAAGCAGAATCAGGAATCGGGTCTAAGAATATAGAATTTCCTCTTTTTAAATATCTCAATGGCGTTCCTGTCTGTCTTTTCTCCATTAAATCAGTAGCTTCGGGACTATGTTGAGTTACGGGGTCTATGTTTTGATAATTTCCATCTCCTTGCAAAATCTGAACCTTATCTATCTTTAAAAAATCCGCTCCGCTTATTCCATAATCTTGCTGATTAGCAACTAACGCTGTTGTTCCTATTGGCTGGTCTGTATGATTAGTATCATCCCATTTCCATTTGCCGTCTGCTTCCATTGCTAAGGCAGCCATTCTATCTAAAGCAAAATTACAATTCCTTGCTCTATCTTTTAGCGGATAGCGTGTTGTATTCGCTTTAGTCCAAAAAGTGATATCGCTGACTAGGTCTAAATTGTTGGCTTCTGAATTGAATTGCATATTATTTCTTATTTAAAATTATCTTAACCGCCAATTAAACTCTTAATTTTGTTTTGCATTTTTCGCAAGTTAAATATTGATTTGGATAAAATCCGCTTTTGTAATCTCGCTGATATGTTTTGCATTCTGGACAATAGAATAAATACATCTGGATAGGTTCACTCCATCCTTCTCTTTGTTCTTTTCCGTCTTTTACTGGAAATAGATATTTTGCTATTAGTTTTTTTATGTTCATTAGTCTTGGATTTTAGTTATTGCTAAATATGTTCTTAATGGGTCATATCTAATATCTAAATCACTTCCAGAACTTTGATAAGCTACTAATAAAAGTGTTTGACCAGCAGTCATATCTATTTCATCAGACATATTTTGGGTAAAAGCATCGGCAGAAGGTGGATAATTTATTTCTCCAGTAACATTAGAGCCACTTCTCTGAAACATAAATTGACGATTACCTGTAGCATTTCCGTCCCAATAAACTTGAGTTGTAATCAAATATCTTCCTGCCTTTTTAGCAGTAAATTGATAATTGGTAGTTGAATCAAATTCTGATTGCGTATCAAAAGTTTCCGCATTGAATTGCAATGTAGTCCAAGTGTTGTTTGCAATTGTTTGATTAGAAGTTCCTCTATACGCCCTAGCCCCTGATTTCCAAGTGCTAAAAGTTGTTCCGTCCTCATTCCTTACATTCATTACTGCCTTCTCTGCCTCTACATCGGCAGACCACATTTGTATCTCATCCGCTGGACTTGTTGTCGGCGCTGTTCCATTGGCTATTCCTAAAACATTAGAGGCAGAAGTTCCAAAAGTAGCTGTGTTTAATCCTAAATTATTAGTAAAATTCCAAACACCGCTGATACTTTCTGTTGCACTCTTATCCAATAAATTCCCATTTGCTATTCCTGCGATTGTTCTATCTGTTGTATCAAAGGCTATGTTGCCATTGGAAGTCAATCCCGCAAAAGTAGGACTATCAGTTGTCTTTAATGCTTGGTCTATTCCGTCTAAATAGCCAAATTCTGAAGTGGTTAGAGTATTTGAGCCAATAGTGAAAGAGGTAGCAGTCGCATTACCACTCACGGATAATCCGCTTGCTAAGTTTAATCCGCCCCCTGAAGTAAAGTCAGTGCCAGCATTGCCTATGTTCGTAATCAATCCGCCGTTCATATCAATGTCGTTTTGGACAACCCCGTTTAAGTGGAAAACATCGGAGACAGTTAGGTCGGTTATTGTTGTGGTGGCAAGAGTGGAAGTTCCATTTACGGTTAAATCTCCTGTGATTGTTCCGCCTGCTAAAGGGAGATAGTTTGAGGCTGTGATATCATTAGCCACTTCGCTGTCTGCCCAGTCAAAAGATAATGTGCCTGAATTGGAGATTTCACCCTTTTCAATAGCTGTTCCTAAATCATTGCTTAAAGTAGAACCCGTTAGAGTAAGCCCTGTGCCTGCTATTAAGTCTGTTGAGGTTGCTATTTCCCAGCCTGTGTAGCCTGTGGTTGCGTATGAGCTGTCGTTTGTCCAAAGTGATATATTTCCCCCTGCAGTGGTTAAAGTCCCTAAGGTGGTTATGTTAGAAGTTCCTGCCCAAGTTGATAAAGCAGTGTTTTCTACACTGCCAAGTCCTATTGAGGTTCGCGCGGTTGCCCCGCTTTCTCCTACGAATTTTGAGCCGTCAGCTACGATAAAAACCCCGTCCGTTGGAGTTATATTGTAAATACTGCCTAAAGTTGAAGTCGGACTTTTAATTAAATAATCCAAAGAAGTGGTAATGGTTGAGTTATCAATTCCAAGTTTTGCCTCTAACTGGTTTGCCCAATCAGATTCAATAACATCATCATCTGACCAGCTATTAAGCGTAGTAGGAAAAGTGTTAATATCGCCCAAATTAAGCGAAGTCTGGAAGCGATACCTTATTTCAGGCGTTGAAACAGCAACTATTGCTAAAAGAATCGCTGTCGCTATTAAAAAAATGGGTGTTATAAAACCTTTTTTCATATTAATTTTTAGTTTCTTTATCAATGCTTGAACTGTGTTTTGTTTCTTTAGAATATACCTGAATATTCTGCGTGCTTGCCGTGCCAAATTTTGACCTTCCAAACTTAGCTATGCCAAATTTTCCAGCAGGAACAGAAGCAGGATTATCTTCATTCGTAAACTCCGAACTGTGTTTTGTTTCTTTAGTAAAAGCCATTAAATAAACTTTTGATTTTTAACCAGACCTTTTTTAAAATGCTATTCTTCTGAATTACGCTTGGAATATCTATAAAACAAAATACTCCATATTTACCTACTTCTTTATTTATTATCTCTTCTGAAAAATAGAACTTTCCATTATCTCCTATATTTCCATTTGAAAGTTTTGCTATTAAATATGTTTTATTTTTAATCACTTTCCAGCCAATTAAGGCGATTGCGTGTCCTACTCCGTTTGAGCTATAAGTTTCTGGAATAATTCCATCCTTGCAATCTCCCCAGCTATATCTCCATTTAACCCCTGTCATTACTGCTTTTCTTAAATATAAAGCCTCTTGTATTGCCTTGAAATTATTTTCTATCCTGAAAAAAGATTTCTTCCTGTGAATTTTCGCTTTATCATCCAGCCACGCGGGATAATTTCTATAATTTGCTAAAAAGTCCCTGTCTTTATTTTCTACGCTGAATGATACAAGTTTCTTTTCTACACTTCCAAATTTTACCGCTGACTTGCAGGCTTCTCTTAAATCCGCTCCCCAAGTTTTATAATTCCCAGATAATTGCTTTGTTTTAGCAAATTGCCATTCAGGGCTTAATTCCACTCCTTCTTGTAATTCTGAAGCAGATGTTACAACAAATCCCGTGCAAAAATCAGTAACCTTTTGGTCTTCTAAGGCAAATTCTCCGACCATAAACTCCTTTGGTAAATTTCTTTTTCTCTTAAAAAGAGCGCCTAAGCTAAAATCCCTATCATCGCGCGGTAAAAGATTTAATCCTCCTCCAATCATTTTTCAACTGTTGTCAATGTTGATGTTGTGCTTGTCGTGGAGATAGCCGATATTGTTCCTACATACAAATTGTTTGAATCTATCTCGTAAGTCCCGCCAGAAGCATTTAGACGGATTCCGCTATTAACTGTCGCAGTAGAGCCTAGAGCTAAATAAACAACATAATCGCTATCATTGGTGATTTTGGCATATTGCCTGCCTCCGCCTCCTCCACTTAATACCGCGCGGGATGTTGATGTTACCGCAACGGACGAATTAGTAGCTGAACTAAAGCGGTTAATATCAGTAGAGCCTAAATTTCCTGAGGGTAAAGATAGAACCATTCCAAGAATGACTCCCATTACTATCCCTGCCATAAGTCCGTATAATATATTCTTCATAAATTTATTGTTATTGATAATTGACCTTGCTTGACTGACTATTTCCCTCCTTTTTAAAAGAAGAGAAATATCAATCAATCAAAGTTATTGGCAAATTGCTGGTTTCGTTGTTGTTGCTGTAATAGTCGCTCCTGTTGCCGTTATATATACAGGCTGTGTAGTAGAAGCGCCAGAATCTCCCAATATTAGACATCCTGTTCCTACTCCTGAGGCAGTGCTTCCTACTTGAATAGTAGAACTCGCTGTCCTGTTTACCTTCAGCTCATCTGATAAGGTTGAAACCCCTGTTACAGCTACCGTGCTCGAAAATGTTGCATCTTTAGCCGTGAGAGTCCCTTCCGCAGTCAATCCATTCGTAAATATCTCTTTAACATTATGAACTAATCCGCCGATAGGCTGGTCTTGTGTTACAACATTCCCGCCAGTAAAAATCAACGCAACAACTGCAACAATTCCCAATAAAGTAATTGCTATTGTTGTAATTTTGTTTTCATCTTCCATAGAATAGAGCTTATTGCGCCCCTAAATCAGGAGCGCAATAAACTGATTATCTATTAATTCCAATCACTCTTATGTCCCCCGACACAATGACCAAGTGTCTTTTCTTATGACATTCTTTGCAAAGAGTTTCGCCATTATTGATATTCCATAATTCATCACAATCCAACGCTTCTTGAAATGTTTTGATATTATTTTCTTCAATTATCTTATTAAATTCTTTAATATGATGAGCGTTTAATATGCTTCCTCTTATTCCACAATTTTGGCAAGTAAAATCATCTCTTGTAAATACATCTGAACGCCATTGACGATATTTGAAACAATGTCTTATTTGTTCTACTAATGGCGTTATTCCTCCTTTCCACCTCGGATGCTTTCCATTTAAAATTTGCTTTCGGTATTGTTCTTTTCTAATTTTACTTAATTGTTCTTTGCTAATTTTGTATTTTTTCTTTTTTCCTCTATTAGATTGACTAATTTTTTTCTTCGTTTCTTCAGAAAGGGTTTTGTTTCTTCTTGCTTCACTCATTTTCTTAATAACATCAGGACGAATTTCTTTTTTTCCTTTATTCCACGGAATAGGCATAACTCCAGTTAATCCTTTATTCCAAGGAATGTTTCCCTTAAGAGCTTGCTTTATCTTTTCCAAAATTTCAGGCGAGAATTTATGTCCCTTCTTAAATTCAGTTATTGTAGAAAGATGTCTCCCTTTTAATTTCTGTTTTATTTTTTGTTTATGTTCTTCAGTCATTGTGTCGGGGGCGTAAGAGTATTAGTTATCTATCAATTCCAATCACTTGCGTCGATTTTGGCGAAAACTAAGGCGTCCTTCATATCGTTAAATACAGTCCCTCCGTAAAGAGTCCATACAAAGATATTATTTCCTAGTTTATTGTCTACTGGTCTGACAGAAATATCAGGAGAAACCTGCGTTACTAAGCTAACTGATTTTCTTAATCCAGCTAAAACATAAGAAGTCTGAGAAGACCAAACATCAGCTGACTCAGAGGCAGAAACAACAATATCTCCATAACCTTTTATTGAGATATAAGAAGTCCCGTCAGTAGCAACAACGCCTGCTTTAACTGTCTTCCAGCGCGCTCTCCAGTTATTAGCGTCAGTTGTGCCGTAAGTAGTCCCCTCTGTTCCGCTATCGTTTATAGCGGCGACAAGGTTATCAAGCGTTACAGCAGTGCTTCCGCCAATATCTACTCCAATATAAGCAGTTGAAGCCTCGTCTGTGTCAGGCACGGCTACAAACTCATACACAGCGCCGTTAATCGTTACAGTGTCGCCTGCTGTAGGATTATCAGCTGGTGTCCAAGTGGCTGTGTAGTAATTGTTATTGGAATAGAACGGTTCAAATCCGAATCTGTTAGGCATTCTGCCATTCTGTCCAATAATATCACCCATTGAAGTCTCTTTTCCGCCAAGATATCTATTCAAAACTGCCTTAGACCTCGGCCCAAACATTATGAATCTGTTGCCTTGAGGAACATCTAGCGTATTAAGCTTGGTGTCAAAAGCAGTTGCTACTTGGTCAATGTTTGAAACAGTCAACGCTATATTGCTTCCTGAACTTCCGCCAACATCCCCTGCGTCAACATAACTTGTTGCGTTATTAACGCCAAGATAGTTTACAAATTGGTCAAGGGTGTTGTTTAATTGTCTTTGTCCATCTTGCGCCATTCTCTGTTGTGTAACAAAATCATTCTGAATCCTGTCAATTTCGTCAACATAAAAAGGAACTACCTTTGCAGTGGCTACTGATAATTGCTGATTCGCGCTGAATCTATCCTTATTAGTGATAGCGCTTCCTTTCGTATATGTTACAGCTTGAGGATGAGAGATGTCAGGGTGATTTATGGTATCACCATTTTTCAGAGTATCTCTCAACTCTAAGGCGGCTACCTTTAGCGCGGCACTTTCCCTAAAGAAAATGATTTGCGCTTCGGACAGCCAATACTCTCTATTAAGGGCTGTTAATGCATTACTCATTTAATTAAAAATTAGATTATAATTCCATAACACCCCAACCCTCAACCGACTCTATGCCATCTTTTTGGCTTTTTTCCATTCCGCGTATTGTTTCCGTCCTTCCTCTGTAGAAAGGTCAAAAGCTTTACGAGGACTTTCAATCTTGTCAAGGTTTTTGATATTATGGGTTCCGCTTCCACTTCCAGCGCCTGCCTCTTCCTCTTCCTTAGCTTTATCTTCTTTCGCTTTTAGAAAGCTGATATAGCTAGATTCAAGGGCTTTTTTGACAGATAGCTTTTTAGTCTTAGCGTAGAACTCAATTTCTTGCTTCAGCTCGTCTGAAACATCAAGAGCATCAAGGTCGCGCTTCCTGTCGCGCTCATCAAGGATAGTGTTTAAATCATCCTGATTTATCTTTTCTACCTTTTTGTTCTCGTCAATCTTGTTCTTCTCGTCCCCCTCGTATTTCTTACGAAGGTCTTGGTTTTCAGTCCGCTGATTTATCTTCTGACGAATAGCGGTGCTCAACGCTTTCTTTTCTCCTAAGGTGTTTTTGACGATTTTGTTAATGAGGTCAGCGTCAATTTCCTCATCTAATTCGTATTTTTCTATTACTTCGCTACGAATTTCGTCATCCTTAACTTCTTCCAAAGCTTTTGCCTCCGCTTGTTTTTCTTCCTCGGTAGGTTCGGAAGTGATAATTTTATCGTCTTTTTTGGAATCTTCCATAATTTTTTAACGGTGTTTAGCGAGGTTTACCGTTTACCTCATAGATTTATAATACTATCTTTCCTCCGTATGCTTTAACATAGTTTTGGGCTTCTTCCATACTTGGAAGTGTCAATTTCTGCCCGTTGACATCTATAATACGAACTACTTTCTTCTTATTCTTTTCTGCTTCTTTTTTGTCAGTAGCTTTTACAATAGCCTTTACTTCTTCTTTTTTAATTTCTTCTTTTTTAGCCATTTTTTGGTAAATAAAATAATTTATCTTTTGTTGATACGACCTTTTCGCCTTTAGCAATCTTCAAAATTTTCTCTAACATATCTATTGCTAGTAATCTTGCTGTTACTTGTAATGCCTTTTCATCTTGAAACAAGTTCTCTCTGATATTTCGGATATCCCCTAACTCACTTATCGCTTGCTCTAATAATTGTTTAATTTTGTTTTCCATTTTGTTTTACTTCTTTAATTTGTCCTGTGCTTGGGTTAACCGACCATTGTTTTGAACTGTCTAATCCATATTTGGAGAATTTGCTGGTAACAAACCCTTTCATCATCTCTTGTAAGCCCGTAACTATCAGTATTTGCTCGTTAATTTGCTGTTGCCTTAGTCTAAGTTCGTTCTTATCTGCCTTATCAAAATATTTAGTAAATAGTTTCATTTTTTTATTGTTTTATTTTCTAATCCCCTTAAAAGTCTTATTGCTTTTTTAGCGTTGCCTACTGATTTACAGGTTTGTTTTAGTTTCCAGCGCCCAGTAGATTTTGTATAAACTTTATTTTTAATAATTTTATATGGCATTATTTTGTATTTTATATTGATATTCTCCTTTTAAATCTTCTAAAACATTAACTTCTTTTTCCATATAAACTTCAAGCATTTGTCTTGATTTTGTGGAATACTCTAACCGCAATCTGTCAATCTCGCTCTTTTGGTTCGGTGTTATCTGAGCATCCTCATAAAGCAATGCAAGTCTTTTTTTTAGCTTCTCAAAATTTGTCATCCTCGCTTTCATCATTGAACTAATTTTAGCGGAATGCTGTGCTTTTCGTAAATGTGTGAATAATCCCATATTATGTTGGCAGTGGCACTGCGGGCGCATTAGTTGGTATAGCTCCTCCTTCTGGCTGGCTTTTAGGCATTGCTCCTACATCAAATCCTTTTTTCTCGTATGCCATATTTAATAAATATTCTCGCCTCGCTGGGTCTTGTTCTAGCTGAATAAATGAACTTAATGTTTCCAAGTCTTCGGCCATTCTGACATTTTCCCCTGTAATAACTATTTTTGCTTTTGCCTTTAATCCGATAAACATTTCTTTATTATTCTTGATCAAGGCTTTTGGTCTTTTCTTCAATTCGTTAATCTTGCTTTGAATTAGCACTTCAGCCATTTGCGGACTATGAACTCCGATAGCAAGCAAGTTTTTAATATACCAAGCGTTTGCGATTGATTTATAATATCTCTCCATAAATTCAGAATCTCCCGCAAGTTCAATTACATCCTTAGTTTTTATGCTCTTAATTAAATCAGGAAGAATCCAATCCGTGAAAATCTCTTCGTAAACTATTCCAATCTTTTCCCGGATATAATCAAAAAACTTATTAGCGTTCGTATTCATTAGCGCGCCAAGTCTAAATGGTGTTCCTGAAGGCAATGTTTCACCCTGAATTATCTCGTATGATTTACAGATATCTTTAGATAAGGCAATCATCCGATTCCATTCGGCGGCCAATTGGTCAAATCCTTGCATTCTTACTTCTATCTGTCTGATATCTTTAGCCTTTAGAACATCGCCATTGTCCATATCTGTTGAGATATTCTCTACAAATAGACTATCGCTAGTACTAAAAAATGTCTTAGAACTCCATTCAAGCCCTCTGGCTATCTGATTGCCTATTTCATTGACTCTTGTTTGAACATCAAATAATAGCTCATATATGCCTGTTCTCCACCAGCGCCCATTGTAGCGTCCCCTGTGAGCCTCTTTATATGGCATCTTTGAAATTTCTTTGGCATATAGAACTTTAGTATCTGCGGTATTTCCTTTCTCTAATCCTGCTACAACTATTTTGGCAAGGAGATATTTGTTTTCTCTTCCGCCTTTTTTGCCCATAGCTTCAAATAAAGTCTTCTCGCTAACTTCTCCGTTTCGTTCAAATATCTCATAATAAGGAATTGTTGTATCTTGAACATAAGTTTTTGCGTCATCTTTAGCGCTCAAAAACTGCTTGTCTCCGCATTCCTTGATAACTTCTTCAATATTGTCCCATACGCCATTCATCTCTCTTAGCTGGCTCTGTGTCATCTCCCAGCGTTCGATTACAGGCGTTTCGTTAATACTTCTAGCAACAGTGTTTATAATATAAGTATTAAGCAAATCAAGTTTTATGTATTTTCCTTTTATCTTTTTCCAGAGAATATTCCCCCAGCCTGAAAACTCTTCTAAAGATTCGTTAATCTTTTGGGCTTGACGGGTTTCCCTTAAAAAGTCTTTCAGCTGTGCGTTTGCGATAAAAAGAGGCGTATCATATTTTGAACTTGGCGGGTCAACATAAATTTCAATATGCTTTGTGTCAAAATCAATATTCTTAATCTCGTCATCTACGCGCGAACTGCAAATATCAAACCAGTATTTATAGTTCCCTTTGCTATCAACTTTGCCTTCAGGAAAAATCCCGTTAGCATAAATAACAATTCTCTTTTTTAAATCGTGTTCAGAATACGGATATCCTTCAGAGATAAAAACCTCCTGAGTAAGATAAGAGTTTAATTCGTCGCTAATTTGTTTAAGTATTTGGGACATTAAAAAAGGCGAATACAGAACAATTAAGTCCATATCCGCCAAATGTTGTTGGTTAAGATTAGTTATTATACCAAATTATTAAACATCGTGTCAAGTCCGATAACAGATTCTATTGATATTTACCTGTCGCAATTTCCCTTCGCTATCAAAATTAAGCACTGCCTTACCGTTTTTAATTTCAAATACTTTATTGTCCAATAAGACTTTAAATCTGTCCTGATACTCTCTGAATAGCTTAAAAAGGCTTGCGTCCTCGTTTGTTAGTTCAATTTTTATCATAATCCTAAATCCTTTTTTTTATGCTCAAGCCTCTCCTCTCTTCTCTTTTTCAATTCTTTTTCTTTGATAATTTCGGGGTCGTGGTGTTCATTCCATATCTCTTCCATTTGTTTGGTTGCGATTTTGTCTATTTTCATTAAGGTATTAGTTCGTTTTTAGTTCTCCGCGCGCGGTTTTGTAAAATTTTACGCCTTATTGCTTCGTTTCCAATTGGAGATTCTGCTATTTGAACTTGATAAGCAAGGCTATCTAAAACATCATCGTGAGCGCCTAAAGGGAATGACAAGGCTTCTTCTTCTAAATCTCCGCATTCATTCTCTATATGTATAATTGAACCACTTTCATATCTTGGTATTATTCCTCTTATTCGTGTTTCTTTTTGGATTTGATTATGCAGTAGTTCCACAATTGGTAAAAACTTATTTCTCTTTCGCATTTCATCATCTAAGAAAGGCTTAATTGCCTGTAAATAGATTGTCTTTTCTATGCCTATCTTCTCTGGTCTGTCTTTCTCATAAAGAGTAAATAGCAAGTCTATTAGTTCTTTAGGGTTTATCCTTAACTTATTAGTCTTTATGTTCCACTTGTTTTCTTTGTCTACAAAATTTCTGCAAATACCTGTATAGTCCGCAGAGGCTTTCTTACTGATTGCGGTATCTATTGTTATAAAGTTCCTTGTTTCTAATATATTAAGTTCTTCTTGTGTCCTATATTTGAACCAGTAGGGCTTAAACTCTTGATTCTCTGATAAAATAGGTCTTTGTTGATATAAAGCATTCCAGTTAATTATTCCTATTGTTTCTTTTGTTTTTTCATATTCTTCTAAAGAATATCTACTCGGCCATAATGGTTCACCTTGCTTTCTGTATTTCTCATCCTTTATCGCTATGGCTGGAAATTCTATCACTTCCCAATTTTGCCTCTCTTTCTTTAATAGTCTTCCCGCTAAGTCGTCTAAATGCCAACGAGTCAAGATAATAATAACTGCTCCGCCCGGATTAAGTCTTGTATATGCTGTGGATGTGTAGAAATCCCAAACCTTGTTGCGGTAAACTTCTGATTCCGCTTCCTCTCTGTTTTTAATAGGGTCATCAATCAATAGGATATCTGCTCCCCTGCCTGTGATTGTTCCGCCTATTCCCATACTAATATAATATCCTCCTTGTTTTGTTCTCCATTTTCCTTTTGCTTTTTCGTCTTCTCTTAAAGATAAATTAAATATTAAATTATAAACTTCATCCCTCACTAAATCTCTTGTCTTGCTCCCGAAGTCTAATGCAAGCTCTCCAGAGTAGCTGACTGTTATTACTTCCTTATCTGGATTTCTTCCTAAATACCACGCAGGAAAGTTAATAGTCGCTAATTGAGATTTTCCAGCGCGCGGAGGCATAAATATCATTAACCTCTTTAATTTGCCTGCTTCCACTGCTTCTAGTTTCTCTGCTATCTGATTATGGTGCCAGTTAGGTTTATATTGTCTATTAGTAATAATAGAAAAATCAATAAGGTCATACCTACCTGCTTGTGCTATCTTTTTTTGTTCTTCTATTGAGAATTGCATCAATTTGTTCTTGAGTAAATATCTCTGTTCTATCTGTTGCACGGCCAGATAATAATTGAATTACTTTAGTCAATTTATCAACTGCATCAGATAAGTCCCGATACTTTGCGTCTTTTCTTTTCTTTTTCATCTCTTCAATAGCCCTATCTCTTTCAGTTATTAGACTTTTAATAATTGGCTTCATCGTTTTCTTATAAGTTTTAGTTATTGTTGCTTTCATTGATTTAGCAGAAGTTTTAGAATAGCCGTGTTTCATCTGAATCTCCTGCTTATTGATTTTCTCGCCTTTTCTCGCTTTTTCAATTACTTCTTGAGCAACTGCTTTTGCGTGTTCAGATGCCATAAATTTAATTTGTTCATTATATATTTATAGGATTTTCAAAAAAGGCTTTTAAGTCTATTATTCTATATTTAAACATTAAGGGTTTTAATTCTCTGACAAATTGTTGCTGTGGAAAATAGCCTGTTGGGAATTTGTTTTTAACTATGGTTGTTAATTCTAATTCTACAGGAGGAGATACTGATTTTACTTTTTCTAATTCTTCCACTCTATCAACTACTGGTTTTATTATGTTTTGAACCTCTTGAATTAATTGTTTGTTTGTCATACGCAAGCGCAATTTATTATAGTTTCTTTTTCCATTCCTTTAAACATCGTTTTTGCCATAAAGTTTATAATGTAATTAGGAAGTGCTTTTTCATCTTCGTCAAATAATAGAGTAGAAAAAGGAACGCTTCCGTCTATTATTCCTTGTTCATACATATCCATTTGCCTTAATCTCCATTTCTTAGCATCAAGTAATTGTTCTAATCGCGCGTTTTTATATTTCTTAGATTTTCCGTCCTGTGTGATTTTAAAATATTCTTCTTCGGCATTACATTCGTCATTGCCTGCATAAAGTTCTTTTGCTAAAGAAAAGTAATCTAAGCATTTTATTTCATTTTGTTGCTTTTTTGTCATATTTAAGGACAAACTGTAAAAGCATATATTGTTAAAATGGCAACGATAATAGTAGAAGGGATAAAAAGACAAATAGTCGGCCAAAAAGGAATAAGTTTCCAGTTTCTATCAATTGTAATCCCTATCACCAGATTTGCTCCACTATAAATCCATATAAATCCTATAAGCCAAAATAATAATATTCTATAGTCCATAATCATTTTGTTGCTTTTTTGTCATTTTCAATCCACGCTCTTTTTACTGTATTATAGTTTGGTTTTTTCAGAGTTCCTTTATTGGGTTTTTCATAGCGGGCTTGACCTTTAATAATATTTGTTGAAGCAAATGGTTTTACAGTATTAGAAGGGGTAAATTTAAGCTCAATCCATAAACCATCTTTAATTGTTTCGGTAGGAAGAGGAGATAAATGGATATACTTTCTGCTAATTGTAATTTTTTTTGTCATTACCATAAATTCTTTTTCCGTTAAAATAAATTGCGTCTACTGGGTCAACATTGTCGTTGCATTCAATTATCAATTCTGAACCGAGTTTTTTATTGAATAATACTTTTTCAACTTTTAAAAAACCTAAAATTGTTTTCTCTTCAACGGGGTAAATTTCTTTATAAGTTACTTTTGTTTGATTTGTTTTTGCCATAAATTTTCTAAGATAATGCTAAATCTGTCTGCCATATCTTCTTCCATTTCTTCCATTGTTTCTCGTTGCGCGAATCTTGCTTCAGCGTATTCTTTATATTTCCACAACAGAATATGGAAACACTCGTGGAACAATCTCTTTCGGATTTCACCGTATGCTTTCTTTTTGTATAGCTTAACTCCTTCCTCATTAATATATAAATTAATATAACGATAGGGGAAATTAACTTTGACTGAAAATGTGCGGGTATCATTATTGTCTGTGTCTAAAATAACTTCTACTTCATAGCCAGATATATAGCAGGTTGGCAGAATAACCTTGGTAAAATAATCAAATATGTAATCAACTATTTTCTTTTTCATTTATTTTTCTCTATAAATCCTTGAATGTGAAATAAGGTAGTATTAAATGTAACTCCATTCTTTAATCTTACCGTTATTACTCTATCTTTTTTATTAAAAGAAATAAACTGACACATTACACTACGATAGTTCTCACAATTAAGGTCTTCGCTTCCGTCTATACAATAAAAATATCTTAACTCATCTCCCTCTGTAGTTTTTTTCATTTTCCCAATAATCTATTATGTCTTTTTCTTCTCTCCGCCTCTGTGCGCGGGCGCCCGTTTCTTCTTTCTCCAGCGTTGCCATTTCTTCGGCCTGTTCCACGGGAGGGTAATTTTGTTTTAGTTTTCATATTATCTATATTTTACCATTTTTCGCTATATTCTGTCAAGAAACGAGGCTCTCATTTGCGTTCTAAGCGTTTTAAATCAAGCAAATAACTAATCCCCCTCATTGTAGGGGGATTTTTTTATAATTATTTCTATAAATAGAATAAAACTCTTCGTCTATCGGCTTAAACTTATAGTCTAGCTTGACTAATAGTTCTAATATCTTTTGCAATAATTCTTTTTCTTTGTAGGATTTATGTAATTCTGGATTATATAGATGTGTTCTATTATTATTCAGCGGACAGCTATTAAGAATGCTTTTATTGTGCGAACCAGAAACATAATTTTGAGAACTAGGGGAAATTATATGATGTAGGCAATCCGCATCATTTCTTCCGTCAATCATATCAGTAAACCATCCTATCCAGAATTCTCTAACTGCTGGTGGAAATCTATTTTTTAAGCCTCCCATACTTCTATTTTAACACGCGGATTCTCTTTGTCATAGTATTTTCTAACTAATAATTCCTGTATCTGATTATCATTTTCATAAACTATCCCTTCTAAAGAATCTAGTGCAAGCTTTGAAAAATTATCAACATCGTGTTTTCTTTTATCTTTAAAAAATAAACTTATTTCCACCTTACAATTTCCAAGTATTATTTTATTATTCCATTGTTTTTTAGTTTCTAACTGATAATACTCTTTCAGCTGTTTGCCTTGCGCCGTCATATAGAATTGTCCAAACTTTCCTCTGCAAGTATATTTATATATCAGTTGCGTGCTTAATGGATTACCTTTGAATATTATCATAATAAATAAGAATCAATATACCTCATCAATTCCTTAATATCCTTCCTAGTCATCACCTGCTTGCCCTTAAGAGCGTCCCTGATTGTCTTTATATCAGCGGTGTATTTATCCTCAATCGCTTCCACTGTCCGCGCTAACGCCTCATCTTTGCCCCTAGCTGTTATCTCTGTTTCTACTCCTAGAGAGTCGCAAATATCCCGTAATGCCATATTGTATGTTAGTTTCATAATATTTTCTTTCCACCACTCCCACGCATAAGCAAAGGGAGTAGTGGAATGTTAATGCCCGACTCCATTTTGAAGCTGTTTGTTTTTTTGTTCTTCTTACAGAGTCGGGCGGTCATAAATTATATCCTTTCATTTCTTCCGTTCTAGTCCTCGCTTGTATTTTTGCTAACCTGATAAACTCTTCTATTCTGCCTATCTTTGCCTTTTGAAGCTGGTATTCTTTGTATTCTTCGCTAGCCTCTACTCTTGTTTTTGCCTCTGATACTGTTTTGTCTTGTTCAATATATCCTACCTTTATTTTAGCAACTTTCTGCTGAATCTCAAAGAGCTTATCGTGTTCATCTCCTAACAAAACATTTATTTTTTGGGCAGAGTCTATCCAAAGACTTGGGGCAATCGGGATATGTTCTTCTACCTGCTTTTTTAGATATTCCGTAATTGTGTTTATTGTTACTATTTCCATATTAAAAGGGTATATCTTTTACATTTATCTCATCTGCTGCACCTTCAATCTCACTATGAACTGCTGGCTTGCTGTATCCGCCTTGTCCGCTTTGTTCTCCGCGCGGTTCGCGCGGTTCTGCTGGAAATACACTACATTCAAGTCCAATTGCAGGAATCTCTAAAATACGAGATACCTTGCCATCCTCTTTTTCAAATTCAGTCATTGTCCCTATTGTTTGCCAAAAAGTTTTTTCCTCTCCTGTTCGTTTATCTGTGTATTTTTTAGGTTTTGCTAGATTGAATTTTTTATACATAGTATCTATTATTTAGCTGTTTATTAACTTCTTTTTCTCTAGTTTTTAAAACTGTTAATGCCTTAAAAGCTACATAATCTTTTAAAACATCTACCCTGCTTCTTATTAGAGAAACAATAGATCCTGCTTTTCTGATTATATTCTTTTCTTTATCTAAAATATCTTCCTTTGCTATACTAACAATCATTGTTCCGTCTAACTTTTCTTTCGGGTGTTCTTCTTCGTAAGCCTTAAAATAAGAGGCGGATTGATAGCAGTATGGGCTATATATAGCTTTTGCAGTTTTCCAGTCAGTTAAATATCTTTTTTTAGCAATCTCTACAATAGCGTCATAAGTCCCTACAAAACCAATCTTCCTAGAATAGACAATTTTTTCCGCACTAAGGATCTTAACTTTTTCCTTTTTAAGCCAATCAATAAAACCTACACATCCTACATTGATTTGTTTTGCCATATCACTTGTAGGCGTTCCCAATTCTTCAATAACTCTGTCATAAGCTTTTCTTTCGTTTCTATCTTTGCTGTATTGTTCAGCGAACTCGTGAACATAATCTCCTATACTCGCCGCCTGTTCTTTTTTCTCTTTATGCGCGGATTCTCCTAGGGCAAGCATTGAAAGAACATCAGTAGCCGTAAAAATAGATGTTAAATCTCCCATAATTTCTCTTACTTTCGCAGTGTAGAGCCGTGTTGCCCAGATAATAAGAGGTGCGCTTTTATCTATCTGACCAGTAAAGGTTGTTGATCCTGTCAATCGCTTCTTTTTTGATAATTTCTTACCGTCTTTTATCAAGTAATAAGCGTGATTTTTTGGCAAAAATTCTATCTCAACTTTCCCCCCATATAATTTATGTATTTCTCTTTTTATTTCTGTCATATTATTGTGGAAAAGGGTTAGTATATTTTTCTAAACTCCCTTCTTCTTCTATAACAGGAATATTCTCTGTTTCTACTGGCGGTTCTAGTGTTTGTTGTTTCAATGGTTTTACTTGCTTCTTAGTAATACAATCAATAATCCATTTATAATCAGGTTTTATAATATCTGGTAGCGCTCCAGTTCTATCTTTAGCATCAAATCTCTCGTCTGCAGGATTTACTCTTATGATTCGTTTCTCTTCGTCTTTACTGACTTTTATTACATCTAAATAGCCTACAATATCTACCATTGCAATAAGCTCATCTATCAATTTTGTTGCTAGTAATGGTCTTACCTTTAAAACTTCGCTATCTTGTATTTCTGTTGTATGCGCTATAATAACAAGATTCTTTCCCGTATTTCTTAAAGCTTTTAAGAAAGTGCGCATTTCGTCTTTGACCTTTCCCCAACCTGCCATAGTTAGCGATCCGTCTTGCTGTCTATTTTTAGAACCAGAGATAAGTTCTCTATCCTTAATCAATCTTTCCATTGCTTCCCCAATCGGATCAACGATTACCGTATCAAATCCTTTAGACACATAAGCGATAATTTCCGCTTGCTCCTTCTTTGTAGGAAAGTTTTGAAATTGAACCACTGGCACTTCAATGCCTCTTTGCTTAAAGTATTTAACGCCATTTTCAAAATCTAAAAATAAAGGCTTTGGAAAAGTGGCGCCGAAAGTAGATTTTCCTACTCCGCCCCTGCCATAAATAAGCATATTTATATTAGGAACATTTTGATAATCTCTTGTATTTTGAATCTGCATATATTTTTTATTTAATATTTTATTTATTTTTTTCATTGGACTCCGCGCGACCTTTCGTATTCATCGTCCTTATCTCGTTCAGCGCATTCAGCTTGATATTCGTCCTCTAGTTCTTCTGCTTCTTCTTTTATATCAATTTCCATAATAAGTTTTTATTTTTCTATTTCTTCAACTTCAAATATTTCACCACAATATTTGCATCCTACTTTTTTAAATATTTCTATATCATTATTATTCTCACATCCACATTTAGGACAATCCCAAATATAATATTTAACTTCGTGGATTATTACTTTTTTGATTTTTTCTCTATCCATATATCAGAATGTAAATTGTTAGAACTGCTAAGATAGCTGTGACGAAAATGCAAGTGTCTAATATTACATTATCCCAAAATCTCTCATTGTGGCGTTGTTGTGTTGCTTTTTGGATTTCTTCTCTTAATGTCATATTTTTTTAAGTTATTTTTTAACAAGCCCCAGCGTTTTAACTGAAAGCCAATTATTTATATTTCCGTCTAGCACTTCCTGACAAAATACTCTAGTAGCACACGGGACAGAAAACGCACATTCATCTGATACACTGGCGTAATAATAACTGTTCAGGGCGAAGATTCCCCTGTCTACTGTTTTGTTGTCGTTAATGCCTATAAAATACTGCTGAAGATGTGATTCATAGGCGGACACGCTTAAAGCTAAATCTGGGTCAACTCCTTCCTCCTCACAGATATCAATAATAGTTTGTATGTTGCTTTTGTTTTCTTCTGTTGCATTGGTCTTATATTCTGCCACTACCGCATTAAGCCTCCCTATCTCCTCATCCTGTGCCTGTCCGATGTTCTCGGATGTATAAAGGTAAATTGTTAGCGCGAAGGTGATTATTAAGATTACTGCGGTGAATATTCTTTTGATTGAGCGTGTAATTTTATTTATTTTCTTTTTCATAAGTTATTTTTTATTTTATTATACTTTTCGAGGGGACATCGCCCCTCTGCTACGCATTCAACACAAGCCTCCATTTCTTCCATCCAATCTTCTGGGTCTTCCGCTAAATCTCTTCCACAGATAGGACATATATAATTAACTTCTTCTAATGTTTTCATAAGTTTATTTTTTGAATCTTTAATAAGTTTTGAAATTTACTCCTTCTATAGTTATTTCTTTTAATTTATTCAATCTTTTCTTATAAAGTTCTGAAAATTCAAGTTCTTTTTCAATATTGTTTTTACACCCTATAGTAGAAATTGTAAGAGGTGCCTGAGAATGCCATTTTATATTATATCTGTTTAATATATCTATAATCTTTACTATATTCCTTTTATCTCCACGAAATTCACATTCTGGATGGTCTGGTTTTACATAAAAATCAATATCTGAAAAATCATTTTGAGTGCCATCTGCATAACTTCCTGTAACTTTTACAATTTTACTTTTCTGAAGGTCTTCTAATAATCTTTTCATTTTTTATTAAAGATTTTTAATTGCTTTTTTTATTTTATTTCCGACCTTTGTTTAATTCTTGATTAGTAGCAACAAGTTTAATTATCTTCCCGCATTTCATGCAACGGACACCTCCTGCGGGATATTCTCCTTCATAATTAAACATCTTTTGATATTTTCTAGGATGATTGCAATCTTGTTGTGTTTTTTCTTCGTATATAAATGCTTGAATTAAAGTTTTCATAAGTTTATTTTATTTTATTTCCGACCTTTGTTTTTTCTCTTTTAATATTCTGTAAATTTGTGGCAAACTCAAATTAAATAAATAAGCAACATCTTTCATTTCCCAGTCTGCTTTATGTTCGTCCCAAAAATCATTTATTGCTTTATTCCTATATTGTTTTATTTTTTCTTTTCTCATTGTATTATCATCTTAATATATTTTTAAAACCATTGCAAGTCAGTTTTCCACAACCCCCTTATAGATAAAACTTAATCAGATACTTAAAGAAATTATCAATCTTATCATCAATCATTCTTTTTCTTCTAAATTTAATTTCTCAACAATTTTTTCTCCATATTTATCAAAGTATTTCTCCGACACTTTATATATCCATTCTCCTACTCTTGATAATATCTCTCCAATATACATTCCCAATATAAAAGGAAAAAGAAGTATTCCTATTAAGATATATTTATTTTGTAATTTCATTTGTTTATCTCTCTAATCAAATCTGCCAGCGCTATTCCGTGTTTGTCCGTGCCACAGATTCTTTTATCCCTCTCTATATATTCCTCTGCCCAGCGGATTATCCTAGCGTGGTCTTTACGGAGTATTTCCTTTTTTATCTCTTCCCAAGTTTTCTTTTTCATAGTTTATTTTTTTTGTTTTCTCTCAATAATTTTATTTGCTTTTCACATAATTTAATAAAATCCTGATATTCATCTATTTCAGATTTAGCCCAAATAATTAAATTTCTTAGCTCTTTTGCTGTTTTAGGTATTTTTATTTTTTCTTTTTTCATAATTTACCTATTTAATTAAATCTCCAATGAAGTCCTTAGTATTTTGGCTCTGCTCGTGAAAGGGCTTGTTTAGTTGCCAGAAAATATCTGTTTCTATCCAGTTATAACCTATATCATCATCGGTTTTCTTGTATTTAAGAAATTCCCCTTCTGTATCAATCCTCATTGGGATTCCTTTTTTCTCTAAGGCAATTAAAATATCTTCCAGAGAAATTGGTCTGCCGAGTATTTTAAAATTATCTTTAAATTTATTTTTCCATTCTTGTCTTTCTTTACTATCTTTATGCAAATAAACAAAATCTTTATTCTCACTTCCAAAATAATAAATATGTTTTCTTCCGTATTCCTCATCAACAACCTTACACCCAAATTTCAACTCCATTATTGAAGGCACTAACTCTTGTATTTTTTTTATGGTTTCATTTTCTTTTGTCATTTTATTTTAAAAGTTTGTTTATATCTTTATCTTCTTGTCTACAAACAATAGAGTTTGTTTACATCTTTATTAAGTTATTTTTTTAATTGTTTGGCAATTTTAGTTTTATTATTTTTTAAATAACATTTCCAATCTTCCTTATTTACTTGCGGATTAACACAACCTGTAGCAACAATATGACACCATCCTAATCCTCTGATATATTTTAAATCACCTGAACAATTTTTGCATTTATATATTTCTTTTATTGTTTTATTTTCTTTTGTCATTTTATTATTTTAAGTTTGTTTACATTTTTATTGGGCGGGAATGAGATTTGAACCCATATAATTTTTCTAATAGTTTTTCTAAAAATAGTGTCTGGGTAAATTGGTGATTCTTTGCAACAATACCTTTTTTATTGGCTTCTCTTCGCTCAAACATTACTTCTCCCCATCCTCCATTTTTTTCGGGAGGCAACCAAAAAGCCCGAGTATTCATCACTAATTTTTTAAACTCTTCCAAATTTTCTTTCAAATCTTTTTCTTTGTTCATAGTTATTATTGTTATTATTTATAATATCGTGTAAATCAACATAAATACTATCTTGTTCTAAAAAAGTTCCTTGCATATATTCTTCTAAATCTAATTGTATTCTATCTCGTTCTCTTTTTATTACTTCTCTAATTTCTTGTTCTTTTGTCATTTTATTAAATTATTCTTAATTAAAAACACAAGAAGTTTGCCGCGGGCATCGGCTTCCGTATCTGCATATTGTGGTTTAACGCTACTACAAGTTTGAAATGCTCCAAATTTATTCTTCTCTTCAAACCAGATACATTCTAAATCATATTCTTTCAATATCTCTCCTAATTCTGCTGTATCATAGGCAGGAATAGGATTATATAAATTATCTTGTCTGTGAAATCTTAATGTTTCATTGATATAAACAAGTTCACTCTCTGGCAATCTAAATCCTTTCTCCTCTGCCACTTGTTGGAGTTCTTTTGCTAGAGGTAAGCTGATACATTTATTTTCTTTTGTCATTTTCATAAGTTAGTTTTTTAATTCTTTGATTGTGTTTTTTAAAATTCTGATAATGTCATAAAATGCTCCTATCTGACTATCCTTGATAGGATATTCTTTCATCATTTCTACCAACGCTTCCAGCTCTTTTATTCGGGATTGGGTGAAATATATCTTTCCTTCTTCTTTTGCTACGGTTTTCGCCGCCAAATGATAACTATTATCAGACTTTTTAAGATACAAAAATTCATTTTCTATTTTTTCATCAAACCTCTCATCATTCTGACGAATAGTTTTAAGTAATTTATTCTCTTTTTTCATTCCACTATTTTAATTTTATTTAGTTTAGTTATTTTCTCCCAGCGTTCGCTCAACGGAACGGACGACCTTATCTCTGGGTATTTCTCTCTAAGTAGCTCTAGGAATCTCCTAACCTGTCCCTTGCCCTCGTGCTTGCTCTCTATGGTATAAATAAGTGCGTGGGTGGGATATTCGTATATCGTAGCCACCACGCCCTTGTAGGTAGCCCTGAGCCCTTCACCGAAGTTAGGAGGCAATGGAGTATAGGCAATCATATTGCTTTATCTATTAACCCTTTTTTATAACCTTTAATCCAAGCGTTCTTCAATTCTTTTTCAATTGCGTTAAGTTTTTTATTTATTACTGCAGTGCTGTCCTTAGAAAAGACTCCAATCAATTTAGTATCAAGTCTGGCGGCGGATGTTTCTATGTATTCTTTTTTGAATGGGATTTTCATTTCTCTTTCTTTATTCATTTTATTCAGTTATTTTTTTAAGTTTCTCAATATCTTTTATCACTTTTTCTAAATTATTTCTTGCTTTACCACTTAAATTGACTACTTGTTCTATTACTGTAAGCTCTAAAAAAGCTAAATCAGTGTCTACATTTAGAAGAGTATTATATATTTTTTCTATATTTTCTTTTAATTCTTCTTTATTCATTTTATTCTAAATTAGTTTTTTAATTCTTTAACCAATCTTTTTCATATTTCTTGATAATAGGGACAAGATATACCCCAAAATTATCGCCTCGCCAGCCTTGAAATATATTTTTAGGATTTACAACATAAAATCTAGTATTGCCATCTTCCTTTCTCAAATCTTCGGCGTTTATTATTCCAATCAATCTTTTTTTATTTTCTTTGGTAATAAATTCTATTGACCAAAATCCTTCACCACCTACTCCATTTCGCTGATAATTTATTTTTTTAATTTTGCATTCTTCTGTTGAATATTTTTCAAACTCTTTTTCTTTATTCATAAATTTTATTATTTTATTGATTCCACTTTTCCCATTCTTTTACTAATTTATTATAATTATTCTCCTCGCACCATTTCATAAATACTTTAATTTCGGAGGCATAATGCAAACTTGTAAAACTTGGAATAATAGCGGTAATTGCTCTAACTTCTCCGTCTTCATCTGGTTTTAATTCTTCCTGAATAGCCTTTGCCCAAATTGTAAATTGAATATTCCTTTTTTCTAATTGTCTTTTTGTCATTTTCCTTTTCATCCCTACTTATTTTTTTTAGTTTTCAATTGTTCAATTGCCTGTTTTATTTCCTTTGTGTATTTAGAGTATCCGCTTACATATTTTTCTTTATTTAAGTTTGTTATTAAATTTTTTATTTCTTTGTTCATATTTTTTTAATTACTTAATCTTGCGCGACCTTT
>CAZOGA010000002.1:3260-32679 GCA_964579095.1 uncultured Desulfurellales bacterium | reverse complement strand
TATAGTGCCTGGCAGCTTAGAGGACTATCAAAGCGCTTAAATGCGCTTAGTCCTAAGCCAAAGGCCACGAAGAAGGAAGAAGGTAAGTAAGCCGGAGAAGGGGCTGCGTGGTATAGCAGCCCCCTATTATTTAACAAAATTTTTTACGTAATGGAGGTAATATGGATATGAAGATGCCTAAGCCATGGCTGATGAAGTTTAAGGAAAAATTTGGTAGTGATGAAAGTGCTATTGTGATTGTAGGATTTGCGGCGGTGCTAATTGCAGGTGCCGTGTATTTGGTTGCAACCCTGATAAAAGAGAATGGAAGTGTACGAAGAATTCAGGTAACTGGAGAAACAATTAAAGATATTGGTGAAGCATTTTTTGAATGATAAGGAGAAGCTGTGATGGATAAGATAAAAAAAGAAGAATTTATGAAAAATGGTGGTCGTGACGTTATTTTTAATCTTATGCAGGCTGAACTTGATAGAAGAATAGCAGAGGAAGAAGAGCGTATTCTTAAATCTTCTCAGAAAAGAAAGGTTTTGTTATCTGCTGCTCTGAAAATTGGGCAGGTATTGATAAAATAGTATTCTGGAGGCAGGTTATGTATAAGTGTAATGTCTGTGGTAATCGCCGATATTTTACTTTATCCGGGATAGTTGTTACAGCAAGTGTTAGCGTTAATGATGCTGGACTTGTGGTTGATGTTGATGATGGAGATTGTCAGACAGCAGCCGAATCAATTATTTATGATGATCCAGACAATGCCAAGATAAAATGTATTTGTGGAAATGATTTTCTGTGGAGGGATAATGGCGAATACATATCTTAGCAATAACGTTATCTGTATGGATTGTGGTGAAACCAATTCATTTGTGGTAAAGCTGTATCCCAGATATAATGTAAAGATATTGAATGGAGATGTTGTTGTCGAGTTAGATGATATCGAGCTTGAGCAGGAATTTGCTGCTCTATCAGAAAAACAACAGCATCAAAATTATGGGGATTGGATATGTGGGCGTTGTGGTGGAAATAGGATTACTAAGAGGTATGAAATAAATCCAGGACTTAATGATTATTATTCACCATTAATTCCCACAGAAGATGTTGATCGAGCATTAGAATATATTAATTTCATAAAAAAGGAGGAAAAACGATATGCGGCTAAAATGCACAAATCCTGATTGTGACAGCACGAGAGGAAGGGTTGTGGCATCAACTTATGTGTTGTTAAAGTTCAATGATGACACAGACGATCCAATGGTTCAGGTTCTTGATAGCAATACCGATGGTATCGCCGAGGACATAATAAAATATGGAACAAAGGCTGATACAACCCCAATCCGGTGTGCGGTATGTGGATCGCCGATGATATTCATTCCAGATGAAGAAGAATATGCTGATCGTCTGGATGAAGAAGCGCGGGCAACAGATTTATTGGGGATAACAATGTCAGGAGGATATTAAAATGACGAATCCCGAGTATGTGTTAATGCTAAAGAATAAAATTCGTCCACAAATTGCGGAATTGATCACGAGGTTTAATAAAGTTAATGCTGGGCATGATGATAGGCCTGCGCTTAGTCTGGCATTTAAGCTGGATATTCCAAGTGATTTCAGTCCCGGTGATAATATAGTCAAGGTTATTACTCAAGACCAGAAAAGTGGAAAATATATGTATTTTGCTGATGTCATTGTCACAATTGATAGAGACGGTGGAACCAGCAATATCGGTATTGATGTAAGGCGTGTGCTGGAGCGATATGACAGGGAAAAGATTAATGAGCCTATGCCATCCAAGAACAAATCTATAATAGGGAAAGATAAGGCAGCTGAGTTGATTGGTGTAATATTTGAAACGGCAAAGCAATTGCAAAGCATAGGAGGAGATAAATTCCCACGTGGGACAACGACAACGCCTGGGCTTAGTTCCATAGCAAGTACAGCTTATCGCAGCCAGCACTATCAAACACAGCCGCAGTCTTATTCCAGTAATCGGAATTTCGGTACTCAGGCCTATCAATATAACAGTGACATTCCAATAATATCAAAACATGATAATACACAGCCAAAACAAACCAGTCTTATAAAAGTTGATACGGCTATGGACAGTGATTTAAATTTTAAGGAATTCATTAAAGGCGCACCGAAGTGGTATCGTTCCATTCTCTCAGAATCCAGCAAACAAAAAGTAAGGGCTTATATTTATGAAGTATATAAGCGTACCGCTGAGGCCGATGATGTGATATGGCAGATGATTACTGGTGAATTCATTAGGAAGGGACTGCTGACGCCGTATTGTCAATTATTCCCAGAGCGGAAGAAGTTCGTTATTGGTGAAGATGGAAGTGTGCGTTGTGATTGGACAACCTGTCCCTATCGCACAGAATCTGGATATTGTAATCATATTAGACTCAGATATGGTGTCAATGCAAATTGAAAGGAGAAATTATGAGTGTTATAGGAGATAGAACCGTCGTAGTTAACGATCACTATGATGAAAATTGGGATGATCGTTTTACAATTGATGCAAAGAAAAATGGGCAAAATGCTATAATTAATAAACTAAGTACAGTATCATCTGAGAATGGTGATACATATCTGGTCAGGTCAAGAAATATTCAACGGACTGTCCGTGCGCCTGGTGACGGCTTTGCTAAAGCTAAATTGTATTCACCGATAAAAGTTAGCGATAACGCTGTCGCTGCCGCAACAACAATTGTTCAGGAGAAGAAAGTAGCTGATACGGTTCTGCCGTATGAAAGAAATGTCCGTGAGTATAACCCTGAGACGGATATTCTGTCGGATAATAATATATTGGTCATATCAAGAGATGCAGCAGATATTATAGAGGCTGTGGGCTGGGATGTAGATGGACTGAGCAGTGAATATGAACGAGTAGAAAGTGTGGCTCCAAATGCCTATCAAAGCAATATCGCCGATGATATTGTTATTATTAAGCGTGATATTCGTGATGTAATGGATAGGATAGCAGCCTTAATTCAATATTATAAATCAAAGGGTCAGCTAAATGGAGTGAATACAATCCGGCAGCTATATTCAATTGATGAATTACCATCTGACCTGGCACGGGAACTCGCTGATTTCTCGGGATTATATGAGAAATATATGGAGCTTCAGCGAGTAATAATTGGAGAGACTGCAGAAAGAATAGAAATCCCTGACATGTTTATCGAGGCGTACAAACAGAAAAGGGATGAATTCGTGGATGAAGTGATAAGCATGGGGGATAATGTGGTGAAAATATAAAAAATATGGTTGGGTGCGGGAGTAACTGCACCCAACCTAAAATAAAGGAGTTGACGATGACAACAGAGCAATTAAAAATTATTATGAATTATATGAACGACTGTCTTTATGATCTTCTTGTAGATGGTTCTCTTGTTTTCCCGTATAATCTTGGCCTTCACATGGTAAATGGTCGAATCTATGACAAGGACAATAACCCATTTTATACGGCTGATGAGGTAGTTTCATCAAATCACATAATATGCCCTGTATGCGGTCAATACAAGCACATTGAGACCACAGTAGTAGATAGTGTTGATGTTGGTGTATTGGACGGCTCACTGGCTTTATCGGGGCAATATGACGGTGTGGCGATGAAAGCTGATAGAAGATTTATACAGAGTAGTTCATGGAAAGATGGTGGTGAAGGAATATGTCCTTTTCATGGTGCTAAGATGGTTCCATTTTACAAAATAAGGGATGTTATAGGTAAAGAATCTTATGTAATAACGAATCTTACAGGATTTCCGCCCCGTGCAGTTGTTAATAGAGCAATCTATGATATAATGGGAGTGCCATCTGATGTATGTGTTGAAGATTATATAGAGGATGATGGGGATGAGGAAAGTGTAAGAGACGGATTTTTTAATTATTTCATGGGTAATATATATTGTTTAACTGAATTTATTGAATACTATGATATGCTTGATATAGCAAAGAAAGCGGCTATGGCGGAAGCAGAAGAAAGTGCCAGAGGCTATATGATGGAGGAGAGGTGGAATGAATAAAGATATAATGGAAGCTATGGTTAAGTCGTTAAATACAGGTTCTGCAAATGAGCAGGTTGTAGCTGAGTATTATTTTCTTGGTACGGCAGGTAAAATTGATATTGAAGGCAAGACCTATAGAATTGAAAACAATAGGATAGTTGATCAAGACAATATAATTTATCATACCAGGGAAGAAATATTTGGTCATAAGCATGTATGTCCAGTATGTGGTGAAACCGATGTCGCTGAGACTATTGCCACACCAGTAATATCGGTTAATGTCGGTAATAGTGGAATCATTGTCAATGACGGTATGTCAGGTTATGATTACGGTATAACTGAGGACACTGCATTATATTGTCCGTATTGTAATGCAAAAATGGTTGATTTTGATAAAATAGATGAAGAAATATGTGTTCCTGGGATTGTTTATCCCTATTGTCCGCCTCCATCAACGCAAGATATATTTGCATCATTAAGTGAATATCTGTGGGAATGTATAAAATGTGGTGGAAATGATTTCTGGGTAGAGGAAATGGGAATGACTGTTGAGGATGCTGTTATAAGTTATATGTACAGCAAGTATTCAGGATTTATCCGGTTATATGGGATAGAGCAGGCTATGATTCTTGACAAGACCAAAGAAGGAATAGAGCAATGGTATGCAGCAAATGTGGTAAGGTATTAGATACGGTCAGAGTATTTCGGAAACGTGCATGTTATATTGGTGCCGGAGACCGTGGAATAAATATAACGGTCTCCGGTCAATGGATAGATAAGGAAATAGTTCGCGCCATAATCAATTGGGATGGGATAAATGCGTTTAGGGTTCCAAGCCTATTTGATTATATCAGTGTGAGTGAGGACGGTTCTTTGATTGTGAATGACATTGACATATTATGTCCTTATTGTGGTGCGAGCTTAATTAAGAAAACAAATAATTTATAGTTGGAGGGAGATGGATGCTATTATTTGGTATAAATGGTGAAGACAATATCGGTTCAGTTCCACTTCCGAAAAAGGACGGCGTAGAGCGTGTGCTTGTATGTTGTAATGATAACAGGGTAAAAGAAAGCAGTGATTATGTAGAATACAGGCTTGGTGACGACAAACTTGCTATATATCGTCAAGGCCGTGGTATAAATTCTCCTATTTTATATATTATTGATATTGATATAAGTCAATATTTATGTGACGATGTTATGGAGTATCTCAGAAAAATGGTAAATACCCATGTCATTGTCTATGAAAATAATTACAAATGTTTTATGACAAAGACAGTGGGGAAATATGTTAAGGAAATGCTGGTGAATGGGCGTACATATGAGGCCGTGCGTTATTACCGTAGTAAGAGACAGGATAATATAAGGCGGGCTCTTGTACATTGTATTAAAAAGCACTATGATTTGAAATGCAGGACAAAAATAATAGGCAATGAAAGCGATAAAACTTCTTGACAAAAAGTAAAAAGAATTTTATATTGTCTAAAGGAGGATATGGTATATGATTAAAATAAAAAAGCGGTGGTGGTTTGATTACTATTCCGCCGGAGCCTATTCTAAGATTGGAGCGGTAAAAGATTCCATAATCTATGTAAAGAATATAGGTTCTGTTTCGGATGTCAGCGATCTTATTAAGGCCACCAGGCACACATCCAATATATTACTTATACCCTACAAATATTATGCAATGACAAAATATCGGTCGAAGACACTGTGGGCCGTTGTATCAGATATATCTTACTCAGACCTGATCAGGGTATGTTCTGCTGCAAATGCTCGCTGTGTTTATGAACAACCTGATAATGAATATTATCCCGAATTCCAGTACAATATTTTTAAATGGATTGTTGTTGGCGATGGCAATAGTCTGTTGATAAAATATTTGATGTATGGAATTCCGATATGGGACAAATCCCGTACTGTAATTAACAGATATCCGGAGGAAATATGGAAAATCAAGAAAAGACGGTTATTGAAGAAATAGATAGTGATAGAGTATATGTATTTTTTAAAGGTGTGAGTCATTCGTTATTACAAAGACTTTTTATAGGCAACGGCATATATGTGAAAAGGAATTATGCGTTTCCAGATATAATTCAAAAACACCCTGATTATGAAAGTATTGTTGTAGTGCCTGATAGAGATAAAGCAGAAGAAGTAGTAAAACGGTATCGGGAATGGGTCGATGAAAAAGAGTATAAGAAAACAAGTAAATAAAAAAAGTGATATCTATATATTAAATACGGATATTTAAAATTAATAAAAACAAATTTAAAATAAAGGAGATAAAATGATTACGACGATTAATATTGCTAATGTCAAGGGATTGGCTATGCAGGAAATTAAGTTAGCGCCTGGTATTAATTACTTGTTTGGAGATTATGGAACGGGTAAGAGCTCATTAGTTCGGGCGTTGGAATGGGCTGTTGTCGGCACAAGTGATGCCAAGCCACTGTTAAGGCTGAATGAAAAGTATATGGATGTGTCGATAGCAATGACTGATGGAATTGTTATTGAATCCAATTACACAAAGAATGCTATGGCGAGTGTTTCTGTCACAATTAAAGGTGGAAAAACGTCTCGCCCAAGGGAATGGTTGAGGACAAACATAGCGCCTTATTTTCTTAGCAATGTCGGATATGACGCATTCTCAGCTGATAAAAAATATGAGGCGTTTATGGCTACAGTTCCTACGATATCAGAAGCCAGGGTAATGGCTATTGTCCCCAAAGAACTCCACGAGCATATAAATGGTATAGACTATACCAAGCCATCTCCTGTTGTCATTAAGAAAATCATTAATATATTGAATGCGTTGAAAAAGAAATATGCCGGCATTTTATCTGATATGAAGTCGGTATTATCGACTGATGTCAGAAATATTAATGAATTTGAGTATGATATCGAGATAATCAGGCTTAAGGAAGAGCTTGATAAGCTTCAACCATTTTATATGGCTGTACCAGATGATGTTGAGGCTGAAATAAAAAAGTATGAAGATGAGCGTCTGTTATTACAGAAACGTCTGGATGAGACAAATCAAGCCCTTCTCAATAAAAAAGAATATGTGCTGCGTGGGGAAGTCGATTACTGCCCCGTTGGTTTACAGTGTCCATATAGTGCCGATGAAATAAAAGAGGCTTCTAAGAAAATGCTCAAGAAAAGTGAGATAGTTAGATCATTGGAATCCGTAAAAGATGGAATAGAGCATGATATGGTGGTGAATAAGAAAAATACGGATATGCTAAAAAATATGCTTGATGAGGGTATTACATCGAAGAAGCTGTATGATGATTTATACAATTCTTTTAAGTCAAAGAAAGAAAAAATGGAATATGAGCTGAAGTTGTATCGTCAATCTCAATCTGCAATTGAAAAAATGTCTACATATGAGGAATTAAGTGATAGTATTGGTGCTACTATTACCAAACTCAGGGAAGAAATAAAGGATATTGATGTAAGTCCTGATATAGATAATGTTAGTGTTAAAGGGAAAACCGTTTATTTTAATGGTATACCCTTAGTTGAAAGTTGTGGTACGGAGCAACTCATCACAATAGCGAAATTAGCCAAAAAGTTAAATAATGGCCATATATTTATTGTTGATGACGCCGATCTTTTAACTGAACAGTCATTTAATGAACTAAAAACAATATTAGAGGGGTGGCAGTTATTGTTTTTAATGCATTCAAGTGACAAGAAGATTAGAGTGGAGCAGAGCGATGGATATATCAGGAGTTGATATTGTTGAGGTAATTAGCCCATATACACAGTTAAAAAAGGTAGGGAAAGAGTGGAGGGGCTTATGCCCCTTCCACAATGAAAAAACGCCATCATTTTTTGTAAACAGGGAGAAAGGAGTATACTATTGTCATGGCTGCCATAAAGGTGGAAATGCTATTACATTTATTGCTGATATTGAAAACGTAGATTATAAAAGAGCAGAGCAAATTATAGCCCAGAGATTCGGGATAGACATGGGAGAAGAAAAATGGGAGGACATGTCAAAACAGGAAAAATATAGGTGGTTACTGGAAAAGGCTATGGAAATATACGAGTCATCACTTGCTCGATCGGATAAAGGCATAGCTTATCTGGCACAACGCGGCATAACCAGGCAAACAAGAAAAAGATTTAGGCTTGGGTATGCTCAGGGGTTGCTTAAGAATATAACGGACACAGAACAAAGGCAATTTCTTAATAATTTATTTTTAATAAAAGAAAGGAAAGGAGGAGGTTATTATGAGACATTGCGTGGTCGGGTAACGTTCCCGATATGGAATGACAATGGATTTATTGTTGGTATTGGGGCAAGGGCTATCGGCAATGCCACTCCAAAATATCTGAACTCAAGATTTAAAAAAGAGCGGATATTATATGGATTGAATTATGCCAGCAGAGAAATACGTAAAGCCGGTTATGCCGTTGTCGTTGAAGGTTATACTGACACATTAAGTCTTCATCAATCCGGTATTGAGAATGTGGTAGCTGTTTTAAGCAGTGCCTTGACAAAATATCATGCAGCTTTATTAAAGAAATATACAGATAGAGTTATTTTGATGTTTGATCCCGACAGTGCCGGTGTCGATGCCACAGCCAGAGCTATTATAACATTGATAGAAGCTGGGCTTGATATTTACATGGTCAATGGATTGGATGACGATCCCGATGCCTATGTAAAAGCTCATGGGGCAAAGGAAATGAGAAACAAAATAGAGAATGCGATTCCGTATATATCAACTATTACAGAATATCGGCAAAAACTCAGGTTTCTGTCCAGGATTAAAAATCCGCCATTGGATTATATTAAGACAGTGGCAGAGGAATATGGTGAGACTCCGTTGAGTGTTAAGGAAAAAATCGATCGAATAAAACAAGGGCGTGTTCAAAACCGCATCAGGCGCCGTGTTGGTAATGTGATTGATCTGGAAAAAGAGGCGGTGGCGTCTATGGTAAATAATATTGAGTCGGTGTACCCTTATATTTATCTACCACTATTCAAAAAATATTATGATCTGGCAGAATATATGCTGTCAAATTATGAAGAGTCTGGTAGTGTCAATATACCAATTGAGTCAGAACTATATAGACGATACCCTGACATAATTGCTTATGGTTATACAATTAAAAGGGATTATGCTGTAGATGTTTTTAAATTATTTTTAAAGAAATATATTGATATAGCAATTAACATTGAAAGAAATAAAATAAGTAAGGCCGTCAATGATAGTGAAATAGAAAAAATATTGATGGCTATAAAACAATTAAAGGAGATGGGGAAGAATGGATAAAGATAAAGACAGAGACAATGAAGACAAAGTAGAAAAGAAAGAAAAACGGGAACCAATTTACAGTGAATTTCCGTTGATATGTCCTAATTGTGGGCGTGTATTTTATCAAGATTATAATAATACAGAAGAAAATGGAATGATTATATGCCCGTATTGTGGTAATAGATTCAGGTAAAAGGAGGATGTGATGATAGTAACGCAATCTGAGATTGAGGCATTGCGGTGTCCACTTAGACATTATTACGGATATATTCAGAATCTTAAAATAGAACATTATCCATCTAAAAACTACATACCAATTGGCTCTGTTACGCATGGAGCCATTGATAAATTATATAATATGGTAGCTGAGGGTAATATATTTTTATATAATGACCAGGCAATATTTACAATGCTTAATAATTATATAGAATCTGAATTTGATAAATATCTTAGTCGGGCATCGGGTGTGGTAATGAAGCAGATTGAAGAAGATATTGAGATGGCTAAAATTTTGGTGCGCTGGTATTACAAAAGCGTGTTCATGGCCGAAGATTATGATGTAATAAAATCGGAAGCTGTTTTTATGGCAAGGATGAAGCGTTTGTCAGAGAAGTACGGAGAAGATATATTCTTTGGCGGGAAAATTGATACGATATTTAAGGATATTGCGACGGGTCGAATAATACTTCATGAAATAAAAACTAAATCATTCTTTGGTCCTGTGGCGAGAACAGAGGCTATGAAAGGGGTTCAGGTCAATGCTTATGCTACGGTGTTAAGGCATGTAAAGGAATTGCCGTCATTAGATGGCATATTGTATACGGTTTTGAAAAAGCCAACTAAACTGAAATCGGAAAGTCTTGATGAATGGAAGGATAGGATGGAGGAAATGGAAAAATCTGAAAAGTCATACAATAAATATGTACAGAGATATCCGTTTCCATTACCTGCCCAGAATTATGTTGAGCAAATAGAGGGTGCTGTAGAAGATGCGATCATGGCAAGAATCCGTAAACCCTATCGTAGACCATATCTATGTGATTACTGTGATTTCAGATTATTATGTGATGGAATGGATCCGAATGCAATAACCCTTTATACAAAGAAAGAAAATCCCCATGAAGAGTTAATGGGATTAAATGTTGATTATGAAGTAGAACTATAAAAAATTGAGGAGAAAGTTATGGCGATATGGGATGAGACTATTAAGATTCCGGTTGTTAGGAGAATAACGACTGGCGAGAAAGTGAAAACTTCATCGGGTGTTACACGAGGGAAGAAATTAACGCATTTTATGGCGAAAGTATATAATCCCAATGAAGGTGAATATGTGAAAGACCAGGAATTTTTTAATCAATACGGTGATGAACCGGTAAAGATTCCAATTGAACTATTGCATGACCATATTGATCAAATGCTTACAGTTGAATTGATTATGTTTACCAGTGCATCGGCAACACCTTATTGTATTAGCAGGGATGGTGAAAAAGCTATTAGAAATGGAAAAGAGATAAAATGTGGCCATATGAATTGTGATTATTATAAAAAAGGCCAATGTAAGGCCAATGTCAGGTTCTATTTTTCTTTGCAGCATAATTTTCATGTTCTTGGTGAGACCATGTTTATGTCAAGTAGTATCGAAAATTATATAAACATAAGGTCGGCGTTATTACGTTTGGCAGAAGATACAAAAAAGTATTCTAAATTTAAGAAATCTTATTTAGCGGGATTGCAATTAGAGCTATCGGGCTTATATCGGCAGAAAAAATATGTTGGGCTGGATGGTAAACCACATTCTACTTCGGTAATGCTTGTATACCTGGAAATGCCTAACATTAAAGGACATCTGGATTATGAGACAAAGATAAGGGAATTTGTAAGAAGTCGTGAGGAAGGAATTATAGAAGCGATAACAGAGCCAAAGATTACGCATCAGATTCAAGGAGATGAAGAAAAATTCAGAAAAGATATTGTTGAGGAGTTTTATGGTGTAGATAGTGAAGGCAATGTATCCCCAGATGAAGCCAGAGCTGAGCTTGATAATGCCGAGGGTATTAACAAAGAACCGCCTCCAATGGAATCGGTATCTGCTGAAGAAAGTGTTGGAGAATCTACAGGGAAAGTACCAGGTGAAGAAGTACCTGAAGAAGAACCGGAGACCGCCGAATTAACTGGTAGTGGAGCGGCGAAAGTGATTTCTGAGATTAAGGATGTTGAGGATGTGGATAAAGCGGTTAGAGTTCTGGCTGCATTTGTAGAGCTCCCTCCTCGTTTTATTGAAAGCGTGGAGAAATATGTGGAAAAAGTCAGAGCTGAAGAGAATACGCAGGCAAGAGCGCAGCAGATACGTCGGATAAGAGAGAGATTACTGGATGTGTTAAATAACGGACTATAAAAGAGGCCCCAGGTATTGACCTGGGGCTATTACGTTATTTTAAGGAGGCAAAATTGTTAACAGATATATTTGAATATAAGGTATTGGATAAAGGAGAAATCAGATTAATTGATTTTATTGGTGGTGATAATGCCGTTGTCCAGGCAGCGCGGGTATCATATGGACAGGGAACAAAAGGAGAGGAAAAAGATCGTAAGCTCATTAATTATCTTGTTCGTAATAGTCACGAAACTCCTTTTGAGCAGGCCATTTTTAAGTTTCATATAAAATGTCCGATTTTTGTAGCCAGGCAATGGTTCAGGCATCGCTGGGCCAGTTACAATGAAATTTCTGGCCGATACACGGAAATGTCTTATGAATTCTATTTGCCTCATAAATTTAGAACTCAAGAGAAAAAAAATTATGAATATTCTGATTTAAGCGAGGATTTGAGCAAGGAATTGCGGGATAAAATTGAGGTATTTTATGAACAGGCATATCAACTCTATGAAAATTTAATGGCGGAAAAAGTTGCAAAAGAACAGGCAAGGATTGTTTTACCACTTTCATTGTACACGCAATTTTATTGGGCAGTTAATGCCCGATCGCTTATGAATTTTATCAAGCTTCGTACGGATGTGCATGCGCAATATGAGATTCGTGTTTATGCCAATATAATTGCTGAAATATTTAAGAAGAAAATGCCGTGGACATATGAAGCATTTGAAAAATATGTTCTTGCGAGGTCAGATAATTACAATGTAAAAGAGGGGTGATGTTATGACAAAAAAAGAACGTTATATAAGGGCGTGGGTGGAATTGATTAAGAAGTTCCGTAATCCAATTGGGAATGTATTCTTTAATGAAGCCACGTGTCCGCTATGTATTGTTAGCGGTAGCAGTTGTAGAGGATGTCCTCTTGCTAATAAATATGGGGGAATGGGATGTATGGACTTTGTTAGTGCGGAAATGGCATCAGCGGCTATTGATAAGGCTTTAGATAAAGGCACTTATAAACTGGATGGTTATAGAAGAGTTGTTGAAATTGATGATGAAACCGCACAAGCATTTAATGCCTGTGCTGATGCTCTCGAGAAATATCTACCGGTGATTAAAAATATTCCATCCCAACGTTTTACAAAGGAGGGATGGACTTATTTTGATGAATTGAGTAGATACGATTGAGAAAAATGATATATATAACATAGTGAGGTAGCTTAACAGCAAAAGCTCGTTCTTCAGTAAATAGTTGGTCACTATTTCAAAGGAGGGCGATATTCGTACTGACCATACGAGACAACCACGAAAGTGGTGATTTGGGTAGAAGTCCCAACCTCACTTGAAGGGGGGGGGAAGTGGAGAGAAAACCTCCCTCCCTCCTTTTTTAAATAATAATTATAACTTAATGTAAGGAGTATGCTATGGGATTGCATTGTGCGGGATTGATTTTTGTAGATATTGAAACCAGTGGATTGGATTATCAGAAAAATGAAATAATTCAAATAGCTGCTGTTCATGCACCAACAAAAGATGAATTTGAGTGTAAGGTACGGTTTGATATGGCGAGAGCTGATAAAACGGCATTGGATATGAATCACTATACAAAAGAAGCCTGGGCGGAAGCTCTGACTCAAGAGCAGATGTTAAAGGAATTTTCTGATTATTGTAAAAAGCATCAATCAATAGAAAAAATGTCAAAACGGGGTACGTTATGGTATACTGCAGCCTTGGCCGGATATAACATTGCCAGTTTTGATTCTAAATTTATAAAAAATGCTTATATAAAACATGATATGTTTATTCCATTTGATTATAGAGTCTATGATGTATATGAATTGGCTAAGTGGATGTATCCTGGTCGCAATAGTTATAAATTAAGTGATATGGCCAGGTATCTTGGTGTTTATGATGAGAATGCTCACGATGCTTTAGCGGATGCGAAAATGACAATGGCAGTTGCTATTGAAATGATGCGCCAGCTCGCAGTAGCTGGTGTTCCGATTCCGTCGTGGGCAAAAATACCAGAACAAAAGCAGGAGGTGGGCAATGACAAGAGAAGAGATGAAGATTAATTATCAAAAAATATATGCGTGGATGGTGATATTGAATATGCATGACCTGTTTACTGGAGAAGATGATAAACCAAATTATCCATTGATTGGGAAGGTGTGGACAAGTAGAAAAAATTATCCGGCATTGGAGCGAATATTTTTTCAATTATATAAACAGGCGGTACATAGAACGTATGCGGATGATCCCAAGCATATATTTAAAATTTTAATGCTCGCGGTTAAGCCAAATTACAGAAAACGTGAGAAAAGAGGTAAGGGCAATGATTCAGCAGCAAGCACAATTAACATGTGATATTTGCGGTATGGCTCCGGCATATGCTGTTGAGACTGTTGATGGCAGGAAAATATATTTGTGTCGAGAGCATATGAATAAATATCGTCAGAATTATGAAAAGAAATCTGTAATAGGGGAGCGATTTAAAGACAAGACATTTGAAAATTTTATTGGTGACGAAAAAGTTCTTATGGGTATGGGTTATAATAAAACTCAGGCCCGTGATATAAAGAAAATGAAGGATATAGGAATTGCTTTTGTTAAGTATGTTAGAAATGGGGAATTCCCTTTCCTGCTTTTATATGGATCAACAGGCTCTGGCAAAACGCATATAGAAGCAGCTATTTACAATGAACTTGTTAGTAATGTTTTAATTGTTTACATAGAAGGAGATAAACTTATACATAGAATGCGTGATATGTACAATGACAATGCATCTGTTGAAGAGACTTTACTGGAGTATACGGCTCCAGGTGGAGTAGTGATTATAGATGATTTAACCAATATCCCTGATACGGCTACCGTCAAACGTGGAATATATACGATAATCAATAATCAGTATGTAACCCGTTCTGGAATAATATTATCTTCTAATGAGGAAGATATAGGGTATTTGATTGGGGAAGCAGCATATGATAGGTTTAGAGTAAGGCCTGGTGCAATATATCATACAAATTGGCCTTCGTTTAGACTTAGGAGTGGAGGAAAATGATGGTTGATGATGAAGCAAGAAAAAATATATGTGCTATTCTTGTTCAATATGAAGAAGCACTTCCTGAGGTAGAAGAAATTAATATGGAATATTTTAAAAATACTCCTAAATATCGAACGATTCTTGAATCAATACGGAAAATGTTTGAAGATGGTAAGCCCGTTGACAGTATTTCGTTAAGGGCTTATCTAAAAATGAACAGGCTATTTAAAAAAGCGGGCGGTGAGGAAATGATAGGTGACCTTGCAGCCGCTGATGTTGCTCCTTCAAAGCTGTGGAATTATGTTGAGATTGTTCGTAAAGAATATGAGCAAAGCAGGCTTGGTAATCTTGCAAATGAAATATTATTAAATATAAGTTCGGGCGTAGACCCTGATGAATTGTCGAAAACAGTTAGTGATAGAATGATGGATATGCAGAGGAGGAGTATAGATAGCCAGATAAAGAAATTGGGGGTTGTGGCCAGTCAGACCTTGAAAGCACTAACTACTACACCAGATGTAGGTATTAGCACCGGTTATTATGATCTGGATAGGATAATTGGTGGACTTACACCGAACTTTATCATTATTGCAGGTAGACCGTCAATGGGCAAGTCTGCATTTGTCCAGAACGATATGCTTAATATTGCCAGGCAGGGAATACCGGGTCTGATATTCAGTCTGGAGATGTCGCAAAGACAGACAGCTATTCGGTTGCTATCTATTGAGTCAGGGATTTCATATATGGATATATCGAGAGGAAAATACTCAGATATTCAATATGAAAGACTAAGAGAAGCGGCGGAGAAGTTACATAATTATCCAATTTATATCGATGATTCCCCTGATATAAATCTTGGACAAATGTATTCAAGGACTATGGTTGCGATTAAAAAATATGGAATACAATATATTGCTGTTGATTACTTGCAATTAATATCATCCACAGACCCGAGAAAGCATAAGATAGAAGTGGTAACAGATGTATCTAAGGGACTAAAGGCATTGACCAAGCGTCTGGATATACCAGTAATTGCGGTGTCGCAGTTGTCTCGAAAAATAGAAGAGAGAAAGGGTGATAAGCGTCCACAGTTATCGGATTTGCGTGAGTCCGGGCAAATAGAGCAGGATGCAGATATTGTATTATTTGTTCATAGACCAGATTACTGGGATAAAAAAGAGGACGTAGTGGAAGAATCAGAAGATGATCCATCTTCCTTCTTAAAAACAGCAGAGATAATAATTGCTAAGCAGCGTAATGGTCCAACTGGTAATGTTGAATTAATATTTAATAAAAAATGTATGAGATTCAGTAATGCAAGAGTTAATTACGGAGGATAGGCGATATGAATAGCAGTCCAATAACAAATATCAGACGTACCGATGTAGAAGAAATATCACAGAAAGAGGCAATAGAATACGATAGAGCGATTGTTGAAATGGTTGAGAAAATCAATTATTCTATGGTAATTCTGGCCAAAATGATTAAAGAGTTTAAGGAAAAGCGTATGTATTTGGCTCTGGATTATTCTTCATTCAGAGAGTGGTATAAAGACAAACGTATACCGCATACGACAGTATATCGGGCGCTGACGGTATCTGATTTTGTTGAGAAATATGAACTTCCTGAAACGGCTATGACGTTGCCGCAGAAGAAATTGGATATGTTGGCAAGCCTTGATAATAGAGGTGTGATAGATAAAGGTAATGTCGATGAATGGGTGGAAAAGGCTAAGGCATTAACGGAGGATGATTTTGTAAAAGATTACAAGAGAGCACGTTCTGGTATCGAATCTGAACAGCCGTTGCCTGTTGGCACATATTTACTGGTTAAGAAGGATGATTTATATGCAGATATAAATGGTGATGATAGCATTGAAAATATTGGCAAATATAATATTTACAAACAAAATAATATGTTTTTTGTAAAGGTAGCTCCAAATGAATAAAAGCAATAATGCCAGATATAGATATGATATTGTGGGGTAAGAATGATAGAAATAAAAAGAGAGTCGGGAACAGGAGGATATGAGGGGGGATGGAGAAAGTGTAACCCGACTCTCATTACAATAATACTAAAATTTTTGCCCTATGTCAATAGATAATATTGGGACAGGCAACAATTATTTATACTGGTATGGTTACGGCAGAGGAAGTGTTTTTACCATTATGCTAACAGATGGGAATGAAAGAGAATGAATGGTTATGTTTTAGATAAAAATAATTTAATAAAGGCGATTGCATTGCCCAGTGATAAAGCTATTATTGAGTCTATCACTGAAGAAAATAAGAAATACGTAATAGAACGGAATCAGAATTATGAGATTATTGTATACGTTGAAATTAAGCCACGTAATAAATATATTCAAGGAATTGTATGGAGAAGAATTTGAACTGAAGATAAATAAATGGCAGAATCATAAAATATATGGGTGCGGTCATACTAATCGCACCCTGAATATAAAAGGGTGGAAAAATGTCAGAGATTTATTATGAACCATTTACAATGAAAGATATTATGAGGACGTATGTTATTTCACGTATGGCTTATTATGATTTTCTGGGGATGTTATATCGATATATTGGAATGATAAGGGGTAGAACCCAAAAAAGTGTTATTGAAGAGCTTGTAGAATTACTTAAAGCGGCGGGATATTATACAAGTACAACTGCCATAAAAGAAGATTTTGCAGCGTATAAAAAGATAATTGGTCTGGGTGTAAAACATAAAAAATTATACAGTCTCAATCCCTGGGTTTTCAGGAGAATGAGAGCTTATGCTGGTTTAGTTAATGATAAAGATATGGTAAATAAAATGATAGAAAAATTGCAATACGATGAACCTGCCGATGCCATGAGAAAATTAGATAGAGAAATTAAAATAGAAAAAGCAAAACAAGCGGGATTAATAAGGAGATCGTGATGGCAAAGTGTAATGTTGTTGTTGGAATTGATATTGGCCTTAATGGTGGAATTGCAAAATTTCATTGTGACGAAAGATTTAATGTGGTGAAAGCCGATTGCGTGCCTATGCCTACTATAAAACGCAGAAGTGGTAAGAGGAATAAAAAAGAGATAGATGAGATAAGATTAATTGAGTTACTAAAAAGTATTGCAAGATTAGATTGTAATACTTACTTTTATATTGAAAAGCAATGGGCGAGGGGAACTGCTTTTAAAAGGAAAATAAAAAAGGGCAATCGATTTGTTAATGATGGACAGAGTGAAGATAGGGATGATATAGCAATGTCTGCGATAACCGAAGCAAACATTGTAGGCCAATATCGTTTTATAAGAGGTGTTATATTAACGCTTGGTTATAACGTATACGCTGTTGCTCCCGTTACCTGGCAACGGCGAATGTTTGGCCGGAGGACAAGAGGAGATTCAAAAAAGGCTTCGATAATTATAGCACAACAACTATATCCAGAAATATCCTTACTCCCAACGGAACGGTCAAGGAAGGCATCTGATGGGATGTCTGATGCTGTGTTAATTACGGAATACGGGAGAATAATATGCAAGACAAAGATACCGCCGGCGAAATAGAGAAAATGGTAGCTGATGATATTCTAAAAACAGCACAATTTTGCATTTACCAGATAAATAAAAGCAGGCAGAGGGGATTAGAATTATGTAAGATAAGGTCTTACAAAAGATTAGAGCATTACGATAGAGAAATAGGTAAATCCAGTTATCGTAAAATAGCGTTAAAGGTATGTGGGGATCAAATTAAGAAGGGTGAAGAAGATATAGTAAAAATAATAATAGCGTTTGTTCTTGTGGTGTGACAATGATATATATCGTTTTTGTTATAGCTATTATTGAATCTTTTGTTTATATTTTTTATGTAGCCTATCTTATAAAAAAGCAAAAAAGACAGGAGTCCTATGAAATACCGAGATGGCGATGTTCCAGGTGTGGTAGGATAACTGTTCCAAGGAGTATATTATTTAAAAATAATGTGCCTTATGTCCAATACTACTGCGGACATTGTAAGATAACAGAGAGCGTTCCAATAATCGGAATAATAGGGATAATCGGAGAAAGATATGAAGAGAAAAGCCCGAGAGAAGTATGGGGTAATGTTCGAGGACGACGACATAAAAACGGTGTGCATAGAAGTAACGGATAATACTGAAAACAATCCACTATTAATGCCATTGCTATCCAGTTATACCGTATACTGTATTGGATCAAAAGAAATCTGTCAAAGGCTTGGTATAGAATATTATCTTGGGCAGGATGTAGATGCTTATATTGGCAGTAATAAAAATATGCGCTATGTTAATTCAAAAGCAGTGTTTCGATCCCTCAGGCAATTGTTATGAAAGGCAAGCCAGAACAAATACAGATTGATGCGTTTAAGCACATATTGGATGTGTTAGCATCTTATATTGATTCGGATAATATCCCCAGCATCCACAGAGAAACCGGAATTTCCATTACTATATTACATAGTATCAAGAAATATAGTTTATCTAAAAAGTACCACCGATTATATTTAAGAAGTGCTACAATTGGGGCGATATTTATTTTGTTATGGTATTATGGCATAGATATAAATGATTTAATTTATTCGGTTATGTTCGGTCGCCCATTTTATTATAATATCAATCAATATTATATGAGGTCTATAAGCCGATGGTATACGAATTTATTAGAATATAGAAAGACTAACGATATGTCAATGCTGAATAATATTATATCGGAAATGTCACAGAGCATTGAGAAGAATCCAATTAATGGAGCTAAAAATGGGTCTATACAAAGGCTATGTGATACAGGAGATTGAGAAGTTATATGGGAAGAGCATTAACAATATTGCATTAGATATTATTAGGAAAAATGATTATAACACAATCAGTGATTTTGTAGAAGAGTTGGCATATAAAGCTCATATCTACAATAAGAAGAAGAGGGCAGCTTATAAAAGGGTGATATCAACATATATTGTGAAAATATATGGTATGGAATTTTATCGAAACCGATTCAATAAAGGGAATAAATATCTAAAGCCTATCGCTGAATATCTGGGAGTACCGAAGCATAAAGTAATTGATTATATTTACAATCAAAAATTAATTATATCGGAGATAACGTCAAAAGTATTTAAGAATAGAAACACTCAAAGATTTGCCTATGCATATTTATATATGCAATTATTCAGACATTATAACGCCAATATGCAATTGTTTACAACATATAGCAAAATACCGGTCGATGAAATGCGTAAGGCCTATCGTGCATTTGTAGAGGATGCAAAGACAGAGAACCCAAAAAGAATGATATACGTTTGAGGGGTAAAAAATGATTAATGAGTTGATTAAAGCGATTAATGGATTATTCCCTATTGATGGGAATAGACAGACACTGATATTGAAGAAATTATGGCTGGAGCCGGTCAAAGCCACTCCAAGTAAGCTCAAATCTTTGAAAATGCACGATAATACCTATGGCAGTAAGTTATATGGTAGTTTTGAGCTCAGAAAAAATAGTGGAGAGCTCGTTGATAGTTCTAACGCATTTCTTGGAATTGTGCCAATGCCAACACCTCATCATACATTTATAATAAATGGCAATGAATATCAGGCTTCTAAAACACTTAGACTAAAACCAGCAGCTTATTCAAGGATAAAGGATAATGGGGACATTGAAACCGCATTTAATATGGGGAAGGGATATAATTTTAAAATGTTTCTTGATAAATCTCATAGGATGTGGGTAGAGCAAGGCAATTATAAAATCAAGTTATTCCCGTTTATGCGGTTATTTGGAATAGACAATGACAGGGCCAGGGAATTGCTTGGTCAGAAATTGTATGATAAAAATTTTCTCCCAAGACAAATGGATAGATCGGTATGGGATAAATTATATCGATTAATTATAAAAAAAGACCCGTCCAAATTAACAGATCAACAAATTAAAGCTGTGTTAAAAGCATATTATAAAAATGGAACTTATATGGATGCTGAGGCCAATAAGAGATTGTTGGGGTCACCATATAGTTTTATTGATAAGAATATTATAGAAGATGTTATAAAAAAGCAGATTAATTTATATAAGGGTGTGGTCAAGCCTGATCGAAGAGATGATATCCCATATAAATATGTAACTGATATATACGATATCGCCGCAGAAACAATAAATTATTCTCCCATGAAAATAACGGGAAAGTTGAGATATTATGTTGATAGGGCTAAGAAGATAAGCGATTTAGATATAAGATCAAAAATCAATTCAACAATAAAAAGTGTGTTTGCAAATGCCAGAGTAAGCCAGACGCCGGAGACAACTAATATACTTGATATTATGTCAAATTCTTCCAAGCTTACATTAGCTGGTGATGGTGGTCTGGGGTCTGATCATGTTGTGACAATGCAGGCGCGGGAAGTAAATCCCAGTGCAATGGGATTTATTGATCCAGTTAAGACCAATGCATCCAAAGTAGGGGTGATTGTACATCAGGCCATTGGAGCAAGAATTAACAATAACAAAGAATTTGAGACATTTGTTTATGATTTAAAAGATCATAAATACAAATATATAGATGCAAATGAACACTATGATAACTATGTAGCATTTCCTGGTGAATATATAAAAAAGGGCGACAGATATGTCCCACGTGGGAAACATATCTATACCTCATATAAGGGGGAGATGATGATGGTATCACCTGGGAAAGTAAGATATTTAATTCCTGATCCCAGGTTAATGTATTCAGATGCATCTAATGTATTACCCTTTCTCAGTAACAATGCGGGTATCCGTGCTACTTATGCCAGTAATCAATATACACAGGCAGTTCCATTAAAGTACAGAGAAGAACCAATGGTGTCTGTGGGGGCGGGTAATGGCAAAACCGTTGAAGAAATTATTGCCAAAAACTTTTTAAGTAAAAGCCCTGTTGATGGTGTTGTAGTATCAGTTTCTGGTGATAAGGTCAAGATAAGGGATGGAAATGGTAAAATAAATGTAGTTGAATTATATCGAAACTATCAATTAAACCAGGGAGCTTTTATTGATGAAAAGCCAGTTGTATCTGTAGGCGATCACGTTAAAAAGGGGCAGGTAATTGCAGGCAGTAACTATACAAAGAATGGGAAAATGGCACTTGGGCAGAATCTTGTCTTTGCGTTTATGCCATATAAGGGATATACATATGAAGATGGTGTTGTTATTTCTGATAAAGCCGCTGAAAAATTAACAAGTGAGCATTTATATACATTTCAATTTCGTTATGATGGCAAGAAAAATGATTTAGATTATAATAAATTTGTAATGCGTTATGGATCACGTTATCCATTAAGGAAACTTAATAAATTAGACAGCAATGGCATTATAAAGCGAGGACAGAAGGTAGATAATGGTGATATATTGATTGCAGGATTAAAGCGCCGTGTCGTGCTTCCTGAGGAGCGTCTGTTAAAGATACGGAAGGGTGTGACGGATTGGGTTCCTGATGTTATTGTTTATGATCATGATGTACCTGGTACGGTAATAGATGCAGAGCAAAGTCCGGGAAAAGTATTTGTGTCAGTCAAGACCGAAGAAAAAATGCATGTAGGCGATAAATTATCGGCCAGGGATGGGGCAAAGGGTGTGGTCACAAAGATAGTCCCGACTGATATGATGCCAAGGCGCGCTGATGGCAAGCCAATTGATATTATCATGGACCCGCATGGTCTGCCGTCGAGGATGAATGTTGGTCAGGATTATGAGGCTATATTGGGGAAAATAGCTGAGAAAAAGGGTGAACCCATTACCATTACGAATTTCAATAATGAGAACACGTATGACATGATAAAACAAATGTCTAAAAATGCGGGAGTATCTTATAAAGAAGATGTTTATGATCCAGAGTCTGGCGAAACCAGCAAAGGCATAACCGTTGGCCGGAAATATATTGTAAAATTAAGGCATAAAGCTGATAAAAAGTTGGGTTCTCGTAATCCCAGAATAGGGCAGTCTACGATAGAAGGCATTCCTATCCATGGTCAAAAAATAGATAGATACACCCGCTATGCGTTACTTGCTCATGGAGCTAAAGCAAATCTTGCAGAGATGGCTACATATAAAGCTGAAGATAATCCCGATCTATGGATGGCCATTCAATACAATGAACCGCTGCCGCCTCCGAAGCCTACGCAGGCGTATAAGAAATTCATTGGTTTACTTAAATCAATGAATGTTAATGTTAAAAAAGACGGCAGAGAATTGATAATGTCACCATTAACAGATGACGATGTATCTAAAATATCATCTGGAGAGATAGAGAATGCGCATACATATCGAGCAAAAGATATGCAGCCCATTGATGGCGGTTTATTTGATCAGAAAATAACGGGTGGTGTTGGTCTGGCTGGAAATAAGTGGTCACATATAACATTGCCAGTGAAGATGATTAATCCGATATTTGTACCGGCTATATCGATTTTATTAAATATCCCACAGAATAGAATTGAAAAAATAGCGAAAGGAGATGAGCAGTATAATGGTGAAACAGGTTTTAAGGCGATTGAAGATGCGCTTAAAGCTATTAATGTGGATGATGAAATACAGAAGGCTGAAAAAGAGGGTGCTGGTGCTAAGCAAACCACAAGAGATCGAATCAATAGGAAGATTAGGTATTTAAAGGCGTTGAAGAAATTAGGGCTTACACCCGATCAAGCTTACATGGTTAAGAAAATTCCGGTATTACCGCCGGCAATGCGACCTGTTATAGAGCTTCCTGGGAATCAAATCATTCAAAATGATATGAATCTTCTTTATAGAGATGTGTTGTTGACGGCTAAAAACGCTTATGAGGATGCGGTAACGCCTGCTGATAAGAAAAAAGTCCTTGCCAATATCTATGATTCATATAAAGCATTGGAGGGGGTTGGGCAGCCTCTAACGAAGGGAAAGAATATAATGGGGTCATTGAATATTATATCTCCGAAAGGTAAGCAGGCTAAAGAAGGTTATTTCCAATCCAAGGTAATGGCTCGTCCGCAGGAATTATCGGGTCGTGCCGTTATTACGGTTGGTGCTGATCTTGGAGTAGATGAAGTGGGGTTGCCTAAAAATATGGCGATGAAATTATATGAGCCATTTATATTTGCTAATTTAAGGAAGCGTGGTATTGCTCCGAAAGATATTATGGATAATATAAAACGTCAGACCCCACTTGCTGAATCCGCACTTAAGCAAGTAGCAAATGAAAGACCGGTATTAATAAATCGGGCTCCGTCATGGCACAAACTCAATATTGTAGCGGCAAAGCCCAGAATAATAGATGGTGATGCTATGGCCGTGCCAAATCTACCAGTAGGCCCTTATTTTGGTGGTGATTACGATGGCGATACCATGGCCGTTCACGTGCCAATAACTGAAAAAGCGGTAAGAGAAGCCAAGACATTGTTCCCATCTAAGTTTCTGTATAAACCAGGAACAAAGTCATTGTTGGTAAAACCTGATGGTAGTGCGAGGGTAGGCATATATGAGATGTTGCAAGTGACAACACCAAAACAATATAAACATTATGATAATATAGATCAGGCCAAGCACGCTGAAGCTGATAACGATATATCGGTGTCTGATTTGATTTATATTGCTGGTAGAAAGACTACGTTGGGGAGGGAAATGATTAATGCGGTGTTGCCTGATGATATGAAGATTAGATATAAAGATTCTATGTCAAAAGCTGATTTAAACAAATTCTTTGACGAGTTATCGAAACGGCATCCCAGTGATTACGCAGATATAGTAAATGATTTAAGAAAATTGGGTGATGAATATTCAACTTATATTGGTTTTACTGTTGGGTTGGATGATTTAAAGCCATTGACAAAAGAGCGAGATAAGATAATTGGCCCAATTCTTGATGATATAGCCAAGTATAGAGGTAATGACCAGGAAACCTATGCCGTTAAGAAAATAAAGGGAGCGGAGAAAGAATTTGAGGCTGAATTGCCGAAAATAATGTCTAAAAATAATAATCTATATAAGATGATGGCAAGTGGAAGTAAGGGTAAACCAGATCAAATAAGACAAATAATAGGATTTGGTGGATTATATCCGAGTATATCGCATGTTAATACTGTGCCAGTTGTACATTCTTTTGCTGAGGGATTGTCTCCAGCTGAATATTATGTTCAGCAAATTGGATCACGCTATGGCCTGGCGCAGCGGGCATTGGGAACATCCAAACCCGGGGAAATAGGGAATATAGTAGAAGCTGCTAATAACGATACCATTATTACCATGCACGATTGTGGCACACATGACGGATTATTGTATCGTGTAGATGATGTAGATGCCGTTGTAGACCGAGCTCTCGCTGCAGATGTAGTGATTAATGGCAAGACCTTAGCCAGACGAAATGAATTCGTTACATTGGAATTGCAATCGGCTCTGGCTAAAGCAGCTAATGCAGCTAAGAAAGTTGATTTCAAGATCAAGGTCAGGAGCCCATTAACTTGCATGGCACCTAAGGGATTATGCCAGATGTGTTATGGGCTGAATGATGATGGCCAGTTACCACAGATAGGTGATGCCGTGGGGTTAAATGATACAGAGGCTTTGCTTGAGAGAAGTGCTAATCTTACATTAAAGGCATTCCATAATCTGGGTTCGCAGGCAAATCAATCAAGTATATCGGATATTGATAGATACAAACAGCTTATTGAGTTTCCCAAGAACCTACGTGGTAAGGCTGTGATAGCTACAGCACCGGGTATGGTGGAATATGTATCGAAGCCTAATGAATTAGGTGAAATAACCATAAGAATATCAGGGAAAGAATATATGATTCCCCCAAGTGTAAAGATATTGCCCAATATAGGGATAGGCAGACCAATTCAAAAAGGGGAACCGCTGACAACGGGAATAGTGAAACCGCAAGAGCTTGTAGGTGTTGTGGGAATGCTGGGTACACAAAAGCAAATAGTTGATGATATGTCTAAAATATTTGCTCCTCATGGAATAAAGCGAAAGGCTATTGAAACAACGGTAGCGGGTTATACAGGTAATGCTGTTATTACGGACCCAGGTGATAGCGATTACAATTTATTCGATGTGTCTAAAATAAAAGAGGTGGAAAATTATAACAATAAAAAGGAGGATAAAATACCAGTTGAAGAGGGATTAAATAGAATACTTGCCAGGCCATATAATGGCTATAAGTCGGGAGAGGAGATAACGAAACCGATGATAGCTGATTTGAAGATAAAGGGGATAAATGAAGTAATTGTTAAAAGACGGGCGATACAATATCAAAATCTATTACTTCCTGCAAGTGTAACGGTTGATAAACAGCCGGATTGGTTGAGAAAGCTTGATTACATTCACTTGAAAAAGAATATAGTCGATAGTGCAGCCAGTGCGGCAAGGTCTGATTTGCATGGTACGAGTCCGATCCCGGGTTGGGCTTATGGAGCAGAGTTTGGGTCGGGCATGTTCTATTAGCAGGTATGTGGGAGGCTGGAGCAGTGGAGATAACAAAAGAAATAATACAGGATAATGACGACCTGTTAAATATTGTCGTCAATTATATATATAATCGATATTATTCTATTTGCAGCCATAACGCCATTGATAAGAGAGAGCTTAAATATGCAGCTATAACAGCGTTATATTATTTTTTACGAAAGCGAGATAAAATACCGGATAGAAAATTGATGAATATAGCTATTCGGTCAGGATTAATTAATTTTATTAGAACCAGTAATGGAAGAAGTAAACATATTCACCTTGTCCATGTAGATGAAGCCACTGTTAACAAACAACATATCCTACCAAACCAGAACTTCAGAGAAGAATCAGATGCATGGATTGATATAGAGTATATAAAAGAACACTATACCGACAGCGATAGACAGCGCAATGCCATAGACTTATTGAGTCTGGGATATAAACCAGGTGATATTGCTAAGATACTTGGTGTATCATATAATAGCGTTTATAAATATATGCGCAAGGTAATAGATAGGTATAGGCAAGATCAAAATATGCTTGTTTCCACAAATTAATCAATAAAATGATATATATAATATAATAAAGGGCTCATAGCTTAATTGGTAAGAGCACCTGACTCATAATCAGACGGTTGGCGGTTCAAATCCGCCTGAGCCCACATTTTTTATAAAAGAAAGGAGGTGTTTGTGCTGGTGTAATTGGGATAAAATATGTATACATGTAAATGTTTTTTTAATAGCTTATATAAGCAAGTGGTATGGAGTAAAGGATATTTACGAATAATGTTATCATTTAATTGAAAAGGAGAATATTGTGAGAAAAAGAATTATGTTGGTAGTGGTCTTACTATGTGGTTTAGTATCATATAGCTGGGCTGGAGTGTTTGACAGTATTGAAGAGGTGCAAGGGTATCAAACTCATGTAATAAAAAATGATACCTTATTTATTTTGCACCATGAAAATATGTCAGATAATCTTGGTATCGCCGTGGCAATGAATGAGCTTTATGGCGATAATCAGGAAAAATTGGGATTAGGTGTAATTATAACAATGGCGATGCGAGTAATGCAACGTTATGCTTCAACGGCCATTGTATATCCGTTAAGCCGTAAAGTAAAGGTTATGACGGTTTCAGTAGTTATTATTATTCCAAATGGAGCAATATATGGGGGAGATTATTCTCTTAATTTAAATAAGTTTCTTAGGGTTGGCAGAGTAGAAATAGTTGCGCACCATTACAATGCCATGCAAGATATGAATACTCTGGCGTATGGGGTGACATTCTACAGTAAATATGTAAATGATAATACTGTAGCCCAAAATGCCGTAGCCAACACGAAATTGATGTGGAGGTATGGGAGGTGGTAGTAGATGGTGATGGAGTCTATTAATATAATTAAATACGATAGGTTTATCGAGAAGTATAATCCGGTTATGGAGGAATTGTCAGATGGAAGTCGTCAGGTCAAGTATTATTCGGTTGATGATCCGACGATAAAAGATGTTGCCGTTAATCATGTCTGGAGTTATATAAATTGGAATGGTGAATATATAGTTCCGGGCATTAGATTGAAAGATGCATCTTTCTTGATTATATCTGAAAAGCCATGGGGGATTGGCGATTCAGGACTTAGAATAGAAATGTGAACATATTAGGCCAGGGATTGACATAGACATTGATTCCTGGCTTTTTTATTAATGGAAAGGAGATTGTTTATGTCAACACTGTTAATAATAGCTGTTGTTATTGCAGCTATTGTATTATTATTACTTTCTTTTATTCTTGGTTGTGCAATATCGGGGATAGGTTATGAAGACGCTTATCATGATGGATGGACGGAGCATGCGATGTGGTTTTGGCAGGGATATTATGAGGATAACATAGATAATTTGATGAAAAAGAAATGGAAAGATTGCAAGGAACTGTTCGGAAATACCGAATAATTGAGAAATGGGAGGTGGCTATGAGGAAGCGATTGATAGTATTTGATTTTGATGGAGTAATACATAGCTATATTTCGGGGTGGAAAGGTGCGACTACGATACCAGATAAACCGATAAAAGGAATATTGGGACTTCTTGCGTTTTTTGCCTATAGTGAGGACTATGAAGTTGGCATATTTTCATCGCGGGCAAGACATCGCGGTGGAATCAAAGCTATGAAGAAATGGTTGAAAAAACGGGTAAAAGAAGAATTGTTTCGTGTGGAATCTGTTGGCGTTCGGGAAATAGAGGATGCAGACATATTGAATATAATAAATTACAATAATTATATAGAAAGTAGCGTCATTGATGATATAGATGATGCGATAAAAAAATTTATAAAGAAGATAAAATTTTATAAGAACAAACCACCGGCCTTTGTAACAATTGACGATAGAGCGATAAGATTTGATGGTAAAATCGATGGTTTGAAAGATAAGATCAGGTATTTTACACCGTGGTACTATAAAAATGCGGAGTTAGTTGATGAATATAGAAGAATTTAAAACACGGATATTAGCAGAACTTAAAAAGGGTTCTGGCCCAAAGGATGAGTGGCTTGTGGTATATTTCTCCGCAGATAGCGATAGATATTACGGCGAAAGCAATGCTTTAGATCGATGGGATGTTCTTATGATAATAATGGAGTTAATTGATAAATACAAATTAAATCCTGTTGCTATTACGGCTATGTACCAAACAGCAAAACCACCACGAAAGTATGATAGTCTTTAATATTGTTCGGAGATAATGATGAAAAATGGTGCAAATTATGAGAAACATGTAGTAAATAATATTAAAACAATAAGGCACATTGTAAGGATAAGGTTAAACGAGCGTGCATCTGATGTTATTCAAACATTAAAAAACGTTCCACCTAATGCAATAGTGGCAATGGTTGTGGATGATAATGAGATAGGGGGACACGGCGAAATTGTTTTTGAAGAAGAAAAAATTAAATCACTCTAATGGAGGGTATGATGGAAAATAATATTAAAGTCGGATGTTGCTATAAGACCAAAGAAGATGGCTGGATAATTGTTAATGCCAGGCATGATAATTATTTTACATGCCATGACATTATCATTGATAGCTATGGATATGATGAAGAAATCTCTGAAATGACTGAAAAACAAATAAAAGATATTATTGCTTCCCCTACATGCTATAGACCGTATTATCATAGAAAATATGGCTTATACAAGGTATGGGACGAGGAAAATAAGCCACACTCGGAGGCAATTATATTGCAGAATATAGGGCTATAGCATTCGAGAATGAATAATA
>CAZOGA010000002.1:0-3160 GCA_964579095.1 uncultured Desulfurellales bacterium | reverse complement strand
TGACGAAATGAATACAACAGCTGATCATAATTTGATAAAAAGAGAATCAGAAACAGATGATGGAATGAGATGGGGTAACGAGCACGTGTTAGGCAATAATTCGACAATAGCTTATCAATTAATTAAATATTGTGAGCAAGTTATAAGTCAAATATCGGAATTGTTGGAAAAAGATAAAATTGATAAGGCATGAGTAGTTAATTAAAAATGGAGGACGAAATGAGTCAAATTGGCATATCTGAATCGGCAGAAGAGAAGCAAATTCCAAAGGCAATTTCGCGCTTGGATACAATACTTAGTGAGCTTGAAAAAGCCATTGGAGTTTGTTATGAGGGGTTGCAACCGATATTGAGAGATGAACGACGTGTAGAAAGCGAAATAAAGGATAATTTGCCGGAACAAGCGCCATTGGCATCTATAATTAATGGTTTTGCAGACAGAATCGATAATCTCAATGATATATTGGGAAATATTCGGCTGCTATCGGAATTATAATGAGGTATGGCGGGCAATAGATTTGCCCGTCTGTATTATTAATCGAATTAATTAAGCATATGAAAAAAGAGGGCGATATGCATTTAATAATTTATAAAACGATTGATCTTGAAAATGAGTTTGATGTAAGTGAATTAGAAGATAAATGGGTAAGGGTTGATGATGTTAGAAAATTAATTGAAGATAAAATAGAATATCTTAAATCCAATGAATTATACCCATCTTATGGATTGAACTCTCAGGTAGAAGCGCTTATTCAATTAATGGATTGGTTTAAGTAGAAAGGGAAAATAATGAATAGCGATAATAGTAAATTAATATATGAGGTAAATATAAGGAATGAAAGAGGTTTGTATGTAATCAAACTTTTAACAAAAAGAGGAATATTTATAGATGATCAATACCTTTATTGTTCTAAGGAAGAACTCGAGACTATCGCAGATAAAATAAAAGAAGCATTAAATACAGATAAGGAGTGAAAGGCTATGTTTAAATTTTTCAGAAAGAGCAAAAAACAAGTATTTAATAATAGCCAATCTCAGCAGTCAGCAAGACGTAGCCGTGATTGGCAACCGAAAATTTATATACTGCAGAAGGATATTCCGGGCCTTCGTGCCGGTGCAAGATTCCGGCAAACATATCAGAGCGATAACGTCTATTTTTATGGTATACCAGTAGATACAAGTAATCCTGGAAATGATCAGGTCGGAATTATTAAATTTGAAGCAAGAGTTGTGGAAAATAATCCTGAATGGTTCAAAAGAGAAAGTTAAATTAAAGCCATTTCTTAAAAAGTGAAAGATTTGGAGTAAAAAGTGAATAGAGAAAAAGAATATGAAGAGCCAGTATTTGATATTAGTGGCAGAGATTTTAATGTCAGGGCATGGTATTTAAAAGATACTGTGGGATCAAAAGGCGATGCACTGATTGAAGTAAGATATAGAGATAAATTGATACGGCAATTTCTATTTCCAGCATATAAAATTTGGAATATTGCAGCGCATTTCTCGGATATTGTGGATGGTGAATTATCAAAAGATGATAGAGAACGCGGCTATGCAATGGCAGCATCAACTGGATTTGAGGGATTGATATAATTATAATTATGGAGATTATCTAATGGAGAATCCAATAATATCATTGACAAGAAAAGAAGCGAATTTGGTGTTACAGTGGTTTACTTTTACGGAGGAGTTCGTACGCAAAGATGTTATGACAAAGGAAGACTATGCTCTTGCAAAGAAAATTTATGAATCGAAAAACCAAAAAGTTCCAGATTATATAAGTGAAAAATTATAATGGCAAAGCTGATTTGCAGTTATTTGCTGTGGAAAGGATGATATGAAGGTTAATAATATAAATAGCAAAAACAATCAAATTGAATCAGTTATTATGCAAAATAATAAAGTAAGGATTGTAAAACGAATTGGTACCGATGGCAATGCGCAATTTATAATACAACAGAAGCATTTTTTATTTAAGTGGTGGTGGGTTGATGCATGGATAAACAGTTGGGCTGGAGCGTCTTGTAAAGATTACTTTGATACATTGGCAGAGGCAAAGAAGAACCTACGCTATTTCAATTATCCTAAATCGAAAGATATTGTTTTTGCATAATAAATACAAGGAGTAATTTTATGGATTATAAAACATTCTTCAGAGACTATGGCAGTTGTAATGTACTGGAGTTTTCAAAGCTAAATAAAGGGATAACAGTTGAAGATTTATATCAAATATTTAAATCCCGTATTAAAGATGAATTGCGCATTTATATGTACGATAGCAGAAAGATAAAACAAGCTAATAAATTGAGTTGATGATAAAATGAAAAGACTGTTTAGTAATTTTGTAAGTGTGTAGTGATTAAATTATAATTCGGAGAATGTTATATGATTAAGAAAACATCATATGGGATAAGGAAAATAGTGTTTGATAGTATTGAAGAATTAACTGAAAAATTGAATAAGTTAATGGCGAAGAGAATAATATTAATAGAATCTGATGTTCCTGATTTTACTACGACAAAACAATGTGTAAGCGTATTATTTGAGTATTATGAATAGCATTATAATAATCGGCGTGAGCAGCCGTAAAAGAAGGAATTATATAATAAAGTAAAGTAAATATGATATCTAAATAATAGATAGGGTTTATAAATGGCGATAGATGTACGCCGGCGCGTATACATACTAATTAATGTTATGTACTATGTATTTGCTGTACACTGTCTTGGTAGTGTGGCAGACAACAGCGGATACATTACGGATAGCATTAAGATAGAGTTAGAGGTGGGGAGGATGACCCCTGTGGCATGAAAGACACTGCCCATGTCATGAAAATCCGACTGGCGGGTTCGACTCCCGCCTATCGCCATTTTTTAAAATGAATATCCCCAAAGCATGAGATGAGACGGAGTGATCTTGTAGGCAAATAAAAAAACTCTTAATTAATCCGGGCTTTGGGGATTATTATTAATGGGAGGAACGGCAATGGATTGGAAAGAGACATTAGAAAATAAGATGCAGACAGTTATATTGACATTCGACGATGGGACAAAAGCAAGATATACGGGACCAGCTGCAACTGCCCCAGGAGATACAAGAGCAATTGTGCGTATACAGTTTACAATACCAAGAACGATGCCTGATGGTTTGAAATTTGAGGT
>CAZOGA010000001.1:14547-33813 GCA_964579095.1 uncultured Desulfurellales bacterium | reverse complement strand
GGGAATCTTGATAAGAAAGTGATAGAACATTATTTCATCGCTGTGCAGTGGTCTCATAATGTGAACTGCCCCCGTAAAATCTGTCTTAATTTGCGGGGGATGGGATAAGCCTGAATACTAAATATTGACTTTTTCTATAATTTTACATACATTGAAATATAATTATAAGGAAGTTCTAACCAATGATTGTAAAGAACATAAAAACCAGCAAAAGAATTGAGGCTATAGATATCACAAATATCATATATGAAGAAGCAGAAAACGTGAAGAACGGAATGATGCTTATATATATACCTCATACAACGGCAGCCGTAACCATTAATGAGGCTTATGATACGTCTGTGATGGATGATTTATTGGAAAAAATCAGTGTTCTTGTACCCTATTCAAAAAATTATAAACATTCAGAGGGTAATTCGGATGCCCACATAAAATCTTCTCTTATCGGCAATGAAGTATATATTGTTGTGGAGAACAGCAAACTGGTTTTAGGCAGATGGCAGGGGATATTTTTTTTGGAATTTGACGGCCCGAGAGACAGAAAAATTTTTATAAAGGTGTTAAGGTGAATATATGAAGTATCTTATTTTATTAGGTGACGGAATGGCTGATTGGCCTATCGAAGAATTAGACGGTAAAACGCCGCTTGAGGCTGCCGATACGCAGAATATGGACAAAATTGCTGCGGGGCTGACAGGCCTTATAAAAACTGTGCCTGAGAATTTGAATCCCGGAAGCGACGTAGCAAATTTAAGTGTTTTAGGCTATGATCCGAATCTATACTATACGGGCAGGGCACCTTTGGAGGCTGTGAGCAAAGATGTGCCTATGGGTGATAATGATGTAGCCTACAGATGCAATTTTGTGAAGATAGAAAACGGCATAATGGCTGATTTTGCTGCAGGGCATATTGAATCTAAAATTGCTCATAAATTGATAAATTTACTAAATGAAAAAATGCCAAGAGATGATGTGAAATTTTATGCCGGCGTGAGCTATAGAAATCTGATGGTTTGGCACAACGGCAAAGAAGATAACACAACGCCGCCGCACGATATAAGCGATAAGCCTGTGGAAAGTTATCTGCCGAATGGCCAGGCGGGCGCCTTTTTAAAGAGTATAATGAGCCAGGCGGGCGATATACTGAAAAATAATAATATTTACAAAGAAGCCAACGCTATATGGCTGTGGGGCGAAGGCAAAAAACCGTCAATGCCGCTATTTACTGAAAAGTTTAATAAAACCGGATGCATGGTAAGCGCTGTTGATCTTATGGTAGGAATAGGAAAACTGGCAGGAATGGAAACGCCGTTTGTACCTAATGTTACGGCTTTCATAGATACAAATTACGAAGGTAAAATCGAGGCAGCTTTTAAGTCTTTGAAACACGGCACAGATTTTGCCTATGTTCATGTGGAGGCTACTGACGAAGCCGGCCATATGGGAGATTTGGAAACTAAAATCAAAGCAATAGAGTTATTCGATAAAAAAATAGTAGGGTATGCTTTGAAAAGAATAAAATCTTTTGACGATGATTTTAGAATAGCCGTACTGCCTGATCATCCTACGCCGGTAAAGTTAAAAACACACACCAAAGATCCTGTGCCGTTTGCGATATATGATTCTACAAAAACGAGCGGCATAGGTTCATATAATGAAAAATCATGTGCAAACGGTATATTTATAGAGGAAGGGTATAAGTTTATAGGTAATTTTTTATTCAAATCATAAATTTTTAAAGGATTTACCATGGTTGGACCTATCGATGTTCAGAATGTTATATTAAATGCCCAGGCTCAAAATCAAGTTAATACAAATGCATTAACACAAGCTGCTGTTGGAGAGGCATTTAAAGGTATTTTAGGCAAGCAGGAACAGAATGAGAAAGCAGAACAGGTTTTGAAAACAGAGAATGAAAAAGAAAATATTATAGATACCAAAAAAGAACGGGAGAAAAAAAAAGAAAGCCGTGAAGGCAGAAATAAGCATGGTCATATTGATATAAAAGCTTGAATACCGCAAAAATTCTAAAATATTCTTAGTCAATAATTTGACAATATTTTGATGAAATATTATAGTCACTATGTAAAAAAAATATTGAGTTTTTGGAGGTATGTTATATGTCTCATGAGTTATCTTCCAACAAAAGGTTGATGGGATTTTATAATGCTGCTAAGTGGGCTATGGATGGTGTGTGTTATTTGGATGTTTTTGTTAATGATCTTAATCAAACAGATGAGGACAAAACAAAAAGACATCTTGAGGATTTGGGCATAACATTTGATGTATCAAGACCTCACACTATCAAGGGTTATTTTGAGGGAACATATGAGAGGGTTTTTCCTGTTATGAGACAACTGTTAGAAGAAGGATATAGCTGGTAGCAGGTTAAATATTTACTTTCCGGTCTGCATATTTGTTATATGTTGAATAAGAAATTTTATGTTTAGGGGTGTTTTAGATTTTTAAAAATATGGAATTTAAAAATACGTTAGCCGAAAAAGATATTGCCATAACGGTAGAATATAATCCGCCGAGAGGGTCACAGATTAACCTAAGCAGTATAAAAGAAGTATCTGATATTATTGATGGTGTAAATGTTACAGATTGTCCTATGGCTTCCCTTAGGATGAATTCTATAGCTGCATCATATGTCATACAAAATGAGATAGGTCTTCCGGCAATATTTAATCTAACATGCAGAGATAGAAATGTTTTGGCTCTGCAGTCGGATTTACTTGGTGCCTGGGGCCTGGGATTGAGGAGTGTGCTTGCTATAGGCGGCGATGCAATAAAAGATGTTCCCGAAAGAAATGTTTATCATACAAATACTTATCAACTCATCAATCTTATATCTAATTTGAATAATGGTAAAAATATTGACAATCAGAATATAGATTCAAAAACGGATTTTTTTATAGGCGTGGCGTCGAATGTTTATTCTAAGGTTAATTCAAATGGAATACGGAACAGACTTAAAAGAAAATACAATGCCGGATCTAAGTTTGTTGTAACGCAGCCTATATATTCTGCTGAATCATTAGATTATTTTTTAGAAGCCTCAAAGGATATTGATATCTTAAAAATTATAGGAATATTTCCCGTCACCAATGTTAAGACTGCATTATATTTGGATAAATATGTTCAGGGCATATCTATACCCAAAAAATTAATTTCAAGATTGGAAACTGCAAAAAACCCTAAAATAGAAGGATTTAACTTCGCAGAATCTGTTATAGAAAAAATACTGAGCATGGGGTACGGCAGATACATAAAAGGCATACATCTTATGAGGTTCAATAAAAAATTTGCCAAATTTGTTTATAACACAATAAATAAGAGTTGAGAATGGATTATAACACTAAAAATTTCTTAAAAGAAGGTTTGAATCCCATAGGAGCCGACCTACCAAGATGTGCCGGACAACTTGAGCATGGTGCCTGAAAAAGGTTCAAAATGGGCGGTGATAGAAAATTCGGAGGCAACGGCAGAGTATGCTTTAGCATTATAGAAGTTCTTAGATGAAAAAAGCTTGTGTTTGACGAAGATGAATTTAGAAGAATTAAAGTGGATTATGGAGAAGAATTAAGGAACGAAAAGAAGTGGTTTTTAATTTTTCTCGCAGGTAGAATAATAAAAACAGAAGGTCCTTAAAATGAGTATTAAAAACGATAAATGGATTATTAAAAAAGCCAATAAGGGAATGATTGAACCGTTTGCAGACAGGCAGATAAGAGACGGTGTTATATCTTATGGTGTAAGCTCATATGGCTATGATATGAGAATAGCTAATGAGTTTAAGATTTTTACAAATGTGAATAATACAGTTGTTGACCCGAAAAACTTTGATGATAAAAACTATGTAGATTTTAAGGGTGATACATGCATTATACCACCCAACAGCTTTGCGCTGGCAAGAAGCGTTGAATATTTTCACATACCGCGAAGCGTGTTGACCGTTTGTGTGGGTAAATCTACATATGCCAGATGCGGAATCATTGTTAATGTAACACCGTTTGAACCTGAATGGGAAGGTTATGTAACAATAGAAATAAGCAACACGACACCGATACCTGCTAAAATATATGCGTATGAAGGAATAGCGCAGGTGCTGTTCTTTGAAAGCGACGAAGAGTGTGAAATAAGCTATGCGGATAAAAAGGGTAAATATCAAAAACAGAAGGAATTGACATTGGCTAAAATATAGATTTACAAGGGGTGTTTAAATGTCAGGTCACAATAAATGGAGCTCGATAAAATATAAAAAAGCTAAGGAGGACAGTAAAAGAGGCGCTGTCTTTACAAAAGTGATAAGAGAACTCACTATAGCTGCAAAAGAAGGCGGGGGCGATCCGGATTCCAACCCCAGGCTGAGGCTTGCTATAGAAAAATCAAAAGAAGCAAATATGCCGAAACAGAATATGGAGAAGGCTATTAAAAAAGGCACAGGTGAGCTGCCCGGTGTTATTTATGAAGAAATATCATACGAAGGATACGGTCCCGGCGGCGTTGCAATGATTATTGAAACAACCACTGACAACAGACAAAGAACTACTGCGGCAGTAAGGCATTTATTGAGTAAGTACGGCGGCAGCTTAGGGGAAAATGGATGCGTGTCATGGATGTTCGACAGTGTGGGCTATATATCAATAGACAAAGAAAAAGCAGATGAGGAAGAACTGCTTGAGGCAGCTTTGGATGCAGGTGCACAGGATGTAAAAAGCAATGAAGAAGATAATGTATTTGAAGTAATAACTGATGTTAAAGACTTTACAGCTGTAAAAAAGGCACTTGAAGAACAAGGTTTTGAATTCGTTGACGCTGAATTAACAAAGATACCTCAGACCATGGTTCAACTGAATGGCGGCAAAGCGGAAAGTATGCTGAAGTTGATGAATATGCTTGATGAAAATGATGACATATCAAATGTCTATGCAAATTTCGATATACCGGATGAAATAATGGAGAAATTCGAGTAATTATTATGAGTAAAAAATATGTGGGTATGCTTGAGAAGAGCGACCCTCTTTTTTTTTATCTCAATTATATAGAGAAATTTAAATTACACAAACCCGTGTCGGATTTTTACTACGTAAAAAATTTAAGTGGATCTAAGGAAAATGTGTATGAATATTTGTCGGATAAAAAAAGGCCCGTTTTTGCCGTAAAATTTGCGAATCATACAAAAGCTAAAATTAAAGCCTATAAGCTTCTTATGCGAGAATTTAATAATATAAGACAAATTAGAGATTATCAAACCGATAAATGCAGAGTGGTCAATGCATATGCAGCCGTGGCGAATGTAAATTATGCCTTAATTGAATCTTATGTGAGAGGGAAAACATTAGATCACTATATAAAACAATCTATTTATAAAAACAAAAGTTATAAATTATATGGCAAGCTGTCTTTGCTGGCTAATTTGCTGAATGTTATGCATAATGTCAATGTTGAAAAGGAAATAAAATCATATAATTTTTCATACGAAATACTTTATTTAGATAAATTGCTGAACAAATTGGAGTTATCAAATATTATAGACAAAAATTTAAGGCAAAAAATAAGAAAAAAGGCAACAAACAGATTATATTCTATAGACAAATGTGAAATTACAAATATTCATGGCGATGTCACACCCTCCAATTTTATATTTAATGATGGGAAAATTTGGGCTATTGATCTGGAAAAAATGAAAACGGCATGTAATTTGTTAGATTTAGGTTTTCTTGTCTCTGAGTTAAAGCATCATTTTACTCTTTTTACGGGTAATGAATATAATGCAGAATGTTATATAGGGCATTTTTTATGGGAATATTGCAAACACAAGGGCGTTGAATATTTTAAAAAGTGCACACTTAACTTGCCATTTTTTATAGCTTTAGGATTGCTGAGAATAGCAAGGAACACTTATCTTGATTTAAATTACAGGCGTATGCTTGTCGATGAATCGCTAAGGGTGTTATATGATTGATGCTGTCTTTTTTGACCTATACGGCACTTTAATAGATATAGAAACCAATGAATGGGATAGTAACGTGTTTAGGATACTCTCTAATTATTTGAAATATGAGGGCATAGATATAAGGGCTGACAGATTAAAAGAAACATATTATGATAACTTGAAGATACAAATTTCTACGTCCAACGAAAAGTATGCTGATGTTAATATTGTTGAAGCTTTCAGAAGTACTATAGAACATTTTGGGTTCAAATGTTTTGGTTACATACTAAGCATAGTGGCTAAACTTTTTAGGAGCAGCAGCATTGTTTATTTCAATTTATTTCCGGAAACAAAGGACATTTTAAATTCTTTATCAAGAGATTATAAACTGGGATTAATTTCGGATGCGCAGGATGCTTTTATTAAGCCTGAGCTTTCAATAACCGGATTAGATAATTTCTTTGATAGCATAATATATTCATCGCTTCTCGGATTCAAAAAACCGGACAAAAGAATGTTTAAAATAGGTTTAGCATCCCTAAACGTTAGACCTAAAAGATCTGTCTATATTGGTGACAGCGCAAAACGTGACGTAGGAGCAAAAAAATCCGGTATGATTTTTATATTGCTTAAAAGAGGCGAATCAAAAAATATTGTTGAAGAAACGAATGCGGATTATATTGCAAATGATTTAATAGAGGCGGAAAAGATAATAAGATCATTATGAACATATTTATAGAGAAAGCAAAAAAATCTAAGGAAGAGCTATTCGATAGGCTGAGAATTCTTAATAGAAAACGCGGAAAAGTGCGGTATATCATAAAAGAACACACAAAATGGGCGGACAATATGATGAAAGCGTTTTGTTTCAAATTTCTCGGCGAAAAAATAGGTGATCTTGCTGTTGTTGCTTTGGGGGGATACGGAAGGAAACAGTTGAACCCGAATTCTGACATAGACATATTGGTGCTTGTAAAGAACAAGGAAGCAGTTTCTGATAAGGATATAAGAGCGATAAATGATTTTCTATATGCTTTGGATTATGAATGCGGTGTATCTGTAAGAACAATCTCGGAGTGTGTGAATCTTTCGGAAGAAAACGATATGATAAAAACATCGCTTTTTGACTCACGATTTATCTGCGGAAGCGAAAAATTATTTAACGAATACAATAAAGTTTTACAGAAAGACATAATAGATAAAAATGTGGAATCGTTTGTTAACAGTAAAATATCATTTCTTAAGACAAGATATAAACGGTTTGGTAATACGGTGTTTGTTCTCGAGCCTGATATTAAAGAGGGGGTTGGAGGACTCAGAGATTATAATACGCTTATTTGGATATCAAAGGCACTCTTTCATACGAAAAGTGCGCTTGATATGAAAAAAAGGCGAATATTGGAAAACGAGGATTATCAAAAGTTGAGGAATTCTCTCTATTTTCTATGGCAGTTAAGAAACGCGCTGCATTTTGCAACGGGCAAAGAAACGGATACACTATATTTGGATATGAGAGAAAACATCGCTTTCGAGATGGGATATGAAAATTCAAAAAACGCTTCTGCAAGCGAAAAACTTATGCGTAAATACTATTATCATACTATAGGCTTAAAAATAATTGTTTTAAAATATTTAGAAATATTTGAATTAAAAAAATCGGTAAGTATTAATCTGCATTTTTTTAAAATAGATAACAAAATAGCAATAAACAACGGCAAAATAGGCTTCTATAAAGACGTAGAAACAGTAGAAGATTTATTTTTACTGTTCTACTATTCTGCCATGTATGATATTGACATAGAAATCTCTTCACTAAATGCTGCACATAAGATTGTTTTGAAATACACTTCATCAAAAAAAGATGATAGATTCATATCTTTTATATTCAGGGAATTTTTATCACTTAACAAGAGAATTAATAAGCAGATTAAAAAAATGCATGAAATAGGTCTGATAGATAAATATATTCCTGAGTTTGGAAATATATGCTGTTTATCGGAATATAGCTTGTATCATAAATATACGGTGGATGAACACTCCATCAAAGCTCTGGAATATCTCGACGAACTGTTATATGCCGATGATGCTTCTAAAAATTTTCTCACGCGTTTGAAAAATATTCTTTACAGCTTAAGTAAACATAATTTATTTGTATTGAGATTGGCTTTAATTTTGCACGATATAGGGAAAATTAAAGCTGAACACCATGAGAATGTGGGAGCAGAATTATCAAAACACATAGCGGACAGATTGGATATAGGAGACGATCTAAAAAATAAATTGGTTTTTCTGATAAAACATCATTTGCTGATTAATCAGATTATATCGACAAAAGATATAGATGACCCTAAGACGCTGCAGGATTTTATGAATATTGTGGATGACAAAAATAAACTCAATATGCTTATGCTGATAACCTTTGCAGATATGAATGCTGTTAATGACAATGTGTGGACTCCATGGAGAGAGAATCTTATAGAGAGTCTTTACATTAAAACTATATATGCATTTGACAACAAAAATTACTATGAATTTTTGGAACTGCATGTTAAGGAAACAAAAAGAAGAATGAGACAATTATTGGGTGAACACAGCATGCTTGATATATTGCCCAACAGCATATTTAATGATGAGGATTTTGATACATTATATGATTTTATTAAAACAATAAGCAGCACGAATAAAACAATAGAGGTATATACGAAAGATTACGGGATATCAAAAGTGTTTGCCTATTATAAAAATGAATTCGGACTTTTTAATAAAATTAGCGGTATATTGACATGCCAGGATCTGAGTATCATTTCAGGAAAATCATACACCTTAAAAAACGATATGATTATTGATGTATTTAATGTTTATCATGAAAAGGAAGAGCTATCGTCCGAGATTATAGATAATTTTATTAAAGATGTAGATTCCAAAAAAATATCCTTGGATGAATGTATTTTGCGTAGAAATAAAAAATTCTTAAGTAGAACGCAAAAAGCAAAAATTGCACTTTCTATTGATAAAATTAATTTAAAGGTGAATAATGAAGTCAGTGATATATATACATCGATAACTATATATGCGCCCGATAGAATGGGGCTTTTATACGATATAACAAGCGTATTTTTAGAGTTTAGTCTGTTTATAGGGATGTTCATCTTAGATACAAAAGGTGAGATTGCCGTGGATACATTTTATGTAACAGATGCGAACTCGAGGAAAATATATTCCAAGAAAAAAATTGATCTTATTAAAAGCAGAATATATGAGGTGCTACGTTGAGATATGAAGAAAGCATAAAAATAACAGACAGCATTATACCTATTGGTGAGAAAATAATATTCAGCATATTGGAAGGTAATTTTAAGGGTATGTATCTGAGTTATATAGACGATTTAGATAAAACAAATTTATACGTTTTAATGCCGACAGATATTCGAGGTATAAAAGGTATAGCAAAAAAAGGCGATGAGGTTGAAATAAGTTTTATTGATGCCAAAAAAGGGCGTTTGGGATTTTTTTCAACGATAGAAGACATAATTAAAGACAATAAAAAAATCGTATATAAAATCAGCAGGCCTAAAAAATTATTTCGAACCGAGTTAAGGAATAATTTTAGGGTAGATACGTTTATTGAAGCAGTATACAATATTAGTGGAACCTTTCAAAAAAGGTTTAAGAGAGCCACTATTTTGGATTTAAGTGCAGGCGGCGCAAAAATATCCGTGGATAATGAACTGCGGATAAGAGATAAAATTAATTTGAGTTTTCACATTGATGGTTACAAAATCGGGTTTTTAGAAGCTGAAATTGCAAGAAAGGCAAAGATGAAAGGAGAAATATATCATTATGGAGTGAGGTTTATAGATGCACCTCACGACAGCAAAGAAAGAATAATCAAATATTGCATCAAAAGACAGATGGAAATGATAAGAAAGGAATAATGCATTATGGTAAATTTCAGCGGATTTAAAAGAATAAAAATAGGCGTCATAGGGGATTTAATATTCGATCATTATATATTCGGCACAGTGAACAGAATATCCCCTGAGGCTCCCGTACCCGTGGTCAGGGTTACCAAAGAGACAAGTTTTCTCGGCGGTGCATCAAATGTTGCAAGAAATTTAACAAGTCTGGGTATTGACACATATCTTTTCGGGGTTGTCGGCAATGATTCTTACGGAGACAAACTGCTGCATATGGTTGAAAAAGCTAATATAGCCACAGATAATATCATTAGGATGGAACATCGGCCTACGACTGTAAAAACCAGAGTAATAGCGCATTCTCAGCAAGTTGTTAGATTTGACAAAGAGGTTGTCCTGAATTTAGAGAAAAAACATACAAAGGCGATATTAAATAGCGTTAAGAAGCTGCAGTTAGATGCAGTAATAGTGTCAGATTATGGAAAAGGTGTTGTAACAAGAGGTTTAATAGACGGACTGGTTAAAATGAATAAATTTGTCAGCGTTGATCCGAAAGTGCATAATGCTTATTTCTATAAAAATGTTAATATAATTACACCTAATTTGAAAGAAGCAAAGGAGATCAGCAATGTAGAAATAGATTCTTTCGTGAACGGTGTTGAAATTGCAGCAAAAAAGATATTGGAAGAGACAGATGCGGACTACATACTTATAACACGCGGCCAGGAAGGTATGACGCTATTTTCAAAAGATGGAGATATATATCAGCAAAAAGCAAAAGCCAAAGAGGTGTATGACGTTACGGGTGCCGGTGATACGGTTATTGCTGTATTAACAGCATGCGCTGCCGCAGGATTTAATATAAAACAGGCCGTAAAGATAGCAAATATTGCCGCAGGCATTGTTGTGGGTAAAATGGGCACCGCCACGCTTAGTTTAGATGAAATAGAGTCTAAGTTATCTTTATGAACACGGCAATATTGATACCTGCAAGATTTTCATCAAGCAGATTTGCAGGCAAACCGTTAGCCAAGATATTGGGAAAGCCCATGATTCAATGGGTGTATGAGGGCATAAATAGTTCCCGTTTATCTAATTTTAAGGCTGTTTTAACAGACGATGAAAGAATTGCTGATTGTGTGGAGGGATTCGGAGGCAGGGCATTTATGGTTAAAGGCAATTTTAAAAGCGGCACGGATAGAATAGCGGCGTTTTGTAAAAATAAACCGTTTGACTACATAGTAAATCTGCAGGGCGATGAACCGTTAATAAAACCGGAAACAATGGATAAACTTATAGATAATACCATAAAGAATAAAGACTGCATGGCAACATTGATAAAAAAATGTGGAAAAAAAGAAGCGGATAACCCCAATGTTGTTAAGGCTGTAACAGATAAAAACGGATATGCACTGTATTTCTCGCGCTCCCGCATACCTTTTGACAGAAATGCTTATAATAATTATTTTAAGCATATAGGCATTTATATTTATTCCAAAAATACATTAATACAGTTGTATAATGAAGAATCGACGCCGTTGGAAAAAGCAGAGGGACTGGAACAGCTGAGAGCATTGGAAAACGGGGTGAAAATTAAGACATATCAAACGGAAGAAACATTTGTCGGCGTGGATATTAAAGAGGATATAAAAAAAGTGGAAAATATATTAAAGAATAGGTTATAATAGATTGTTATGATTGCAAAAGGTAAAACCGTTATTTTGGGCGTTACTGCAAGCATTGCAGAATATAGAGCACTGGAATTAATCAGCGTACTGAAAAAAGAGCAGTATAATATACACGTTGCTTTGACAAAGGAAGCGGCGCAGTTTATTTCGCCTACAATGTTCAAAGCGCTGACAAATAATGATGTATACTGTGATGTATTGGAGGAGTTTAATTTAGAGTCCACAAATATAACGCATATTGCTTTGGCCGATATTGCAGATGTTTTTGTTGTGATGCCTGCGACTGCCAACATTATTGCAAAAATGGCATCCGGTTTGGCAGATGATGCTGTGAGCCTGCTTTCTGTATCTGCACACTGTCCGAAAATTATAGCGCCGGCTATGAATACCTATATGTATTCAAATAGTATCGTACAGAAAAATATTGAAATATTGAAAAGTGCAGGTTATCTGTTTGCAGGTCCCGTAGAAGGTGATCTTGCATGCAACACTAAGGGTATAGGGCATATTGCAGATACACAGGATGTTGCAGATATTATAAGGTCCGTATTTTACAAGAAAACCTTATCCGGTTATAAAATTATCGTAAGCGCAGGACCTACACAGGAGCCTATAGATCCCGTAAGATACATAACTAATCGTTCAAGCGGAAAAATGGGATTTGCCATAGCAAAAATAGGCTATATGATGGGTGCAGATGTTGCTTTGGTGTCTGGGCCTGTGCATATTAAAGAATCCTGCGGCATTAAGAGAGTTGATGTTAAATCAGCTCTAAATATGCTTGATGCGGTAGATAACGAAATAAAACTTTCAAACAAGAAAACAGTTGTTATAATGGCCTCTGCCGTGGGTGATTTTGCGCCTTTAAAATATGTCGATAAAAAAATTAAAAAAACAGATGATAGGAATATAAATTTAATATTAAAGAAAAATCCCGACCTCACAATTGAGATAGGCAAATTCGCAGAATCTATAAATAAAAATATAAAAATAGTGGGGTTTGCCGCGGAAACCAATGATTTGATAGAAAACGCCGTAAAAAAAATTAAAAATAAGTCATTGGAGTTTATTGTAGCTAATGACGTATCAAGAAAAGATATCGGTTTTAATTCAGATGAAAACGAGGTATCTATAATCTACAAAAATGGTCTTGTTGATAAACTTCCTAAAATGAAGAAGGAAGATGTTGCCTATGAAATATTAAAGCGTGTGGAGGATATAAAATGGATATAGAAATTTTGGAAATTGATGATTTAAAGAAAATCGAAAAAGTATTAAAAAGAGATAAGAAACAAGATAAAGATAAAATTGTCAAAAACATTATCAATGATGTACGCAAAAGAGGGGATGATGCGCTATTTGAATATACATTAAAATTTGACAAATTTAACATCAATGAAAGCAATATAAGGGTATCGGCAGAGGAGTTCAAAAAGTCCGAAGACTCTCTTTCCCAAAAAGATAAAGACGTGATAAATTACGCCAAAAAACGTATAGAACATTTTCATAAAGCATCATTAAACAGGTCTTTTTTTACTGAAGAGAACGGAATAATTTTGGGAACAAGGATAACAGCTGTGAAGAGGGCAGGGCTGTATGTTCCGGGCGGCAAAGCCGCATATCCATCAACTGCGCTTATGACAATTATTCCCGCAATTGCGGCAGGCGTTGATGAGATTATCATAACTACGCCGACGATAGAAGGAAGAGTTAATCCTTATGTTTTATATGCTGCTAAACTTTGCGGCATTGATAGTGTGTATAAGATAGGCGGGGCTCAGGCTATAGCTGCATTAGCTTACGGCACTAAGAGCATAAAACAGGTTAACGTTATAGCAGGTCCGGGAAACGTTTATGTTGCATTGGCTAAAAAATATGTTTACGGCGATGTGGGCATAGATTCCGTGGCAGGACCATCTGAGGTTGCCATTGTTGCAGATGATAGTGCTGATGTGAAGTTCCTATCACATGATTTATTGAGTCAGGCTGAGCACGATGAGATGGCGCGATGTTATTTTATAGGATTAAATAGAAAAATAATAGCCGAAGTTAAAAAATTATTCCTTGAGCTTGCATCATCAACTCCGCGGGCAGATATAGCGGAAAAATCTGCCGCAAACGCCATGTTCATATATGCAGAAAATAGAGAATTAGCCGCACTGTCTGTTGATGAGATTGCTCCTGAACATTTGGAGCTTCAGATAAGTGATCCCTATATATTTATGAATAGGATAAGAAATGCCGGCGCTATATTTGTGGGACGTTATACGCCTGAGGTGATAGGCGATTATATAGCAGGCCCGAATCATACGCTGCCCACATCGCAAACCGCCAAATTTTCATCGCCTTTATCGCCGGACGTATTTATGAAAAAAAGCAATATAATTCATTACTCCAAGGATGCTTTCTTAAAAAATGCTTCAAAAGCAGCTGATTTTGCAGAAATGGAAGGACTGTTTGCACATAAATCATCCATCGAGGTGAGATTTGATTAGTATAGAAAAACCCACTCTAAATGATGTTGAACAGATAAAAAAGATAGTAGACTATTTTGCAAAGAAACAGGACATACTGCCCAGATCAATTGAGGATATAGCAGAGCGCATAAGAGAATTTGTTGTGGCAAAGGATAAAAATAGAATTGTAGGAACAAGCAGCTTGAGATTATACTATCCGAATTTAGGAGAGATTAGAACAATTACGGTTTATGATGAATATCAGCACAAACATATAGGCAAGATGCTTACCGATTTTGATATAAATGAAGCAAAAAAACTTAACGTTAAACGTCTCTTTGCCCTTACATTCAGAAAAATTTTTTTTGAGAGCATGGGCTTTAAATTTATAGATAAAAAGGAGCTTCCGCTAAAAAAAATATGGGAAGACTGCATTAACTGTCCTTTTTTCCCTGATTGCAAAGAAGAGGCCATGATAATTAATTTGTAAAGCTTAAGCGTTTTTCATTCTATTGGTCAGTATAACGCCGGATATAACCAAAATTCCTCCCGATATCATAGGCATTGTGATTTGTTCTTTAAGTAATATTGACGATGATAAAACGCCGAACACGGGAACAAGGTTTACAAATATGCTCGTTTTGGCAGCGCCGAACTTCTCGATGCCTTTATACCACATGCTATATGCAAAAAATGTTGCGATTATTGCCATATATAACACGCTCATCCATGCAATAGGCGGGTAGGTTGATATATCTTTGTTGCCATGTTCTAATAATGCGCATGGGATTAGATATACGGTGCCTAAGATCGTAGACAAACCTACAGCCTCAAAAGACGGCAGTTTTCTCATAACTATTTTACTTAATACGGAGTAGAAAGCCCATAGTGTCGTGGCTATAAGCATAAAGATATCTCCCAAATTAAAAGACAGGTGTTCTATAATGCTAATTGAACCGCGGGAAATAATAATTATTACGCCTGCAAGCGATATAAAAAATCCAATAAACATACTGATGTTAAATTTTTCTTTTATTATAATAGCAGCCAAGATTGCTGTTATGCTCGGATTGAATGCTGATATTAAAGCTGAATTGGACACATATGTCATTTTTAAGGAATTAAGGTAAAAAAAGCTGTATATAGTTATGCCACTCAATCCTGTTAATGACAAAATAAAGAAGTTTTCCCTTAAATCTTTTAATAAGGAACTCCTGTATTTTCTAAGTAGAACTAATGAAAACAGGAGAGATGTTATTAAAAATCTCAAAAGTGAATATGTAAAGAGGGGTATATAAACCACTCCTAATTTTGAAATCGGAAATCCTACCCCCCAAAACGAGGCAGTTAAAAAAAGCAGAAATAGAATAAAAAGATTACTCACCGGTTTTCTCCTATTGCACAATTCACGGAAGATAAGCTTTTTAATGAAAATATCAAACTTTTTATTACTTTTTGAAAAAAACTTTAAAAATAAGAGAAAATCTTCCGCCTAATAAATTGTTGACGCGGAAAGTAAATTAAGTAAAAATTTTGTTACATAAAGTTTGCAATTTTGTAATTTTTTAATATCTTTGTTATAAATCTTTTAGGGGGTTTTTATGTTTAATTATTATGCTCCGCTTAGGATAGTGTTTGCAGAAGGTGCAATATCCAATATTGCAAAATTAACAGCAAGAAACGGAAGTAGAGTCCTGCTTGTAATCGGCAGGCATCACTTAAAAGAGAGCGGTATGCTCGATAAAATTTTAAGTTTATTCTTTTCAAACAAAAAGATTGAAAAATTGATACTTTTTGATAAAGCAACGGCAAATCCTGATGTCAGTATAGTAGATGAAGCAGCTCAAATAATAAAAAAGAACAATTTAAATATTGTCGTGGCAGTTGGCGGCGGCAGCAGTATGGATTTGGCAAAAGCAGCATCAGTATCAGCAAGATATAATAGACCAATTTGGGACATTATATGCGATAATGATCTTTTTATTACTGATGCTCTGCCTGTTATATGTGTTCCTACAACATCAGGCTCCGGATCCGAGGTAACAAAATATGCAGTGTTAAATAACAACGATAAGAAGGTTAAGGTTGCTATATCATCTGAAGCTATATACCCTAAGGTGAGTATTATTGATCCTGAGCTGACATACACGATGAACCCGCATATAGCGGCATCAACGGGATTTGACGCTTTATCACATGCGATAGAGGCGTATACATCCAATTCCTCTTCCTGTATTACGGATATGTATTGTGAGAAGGCCATAAGTATTATCGCCGCATATTTAAGAAATGCCGTTAAAAAAGACAGGGAATCTATGAAACAGATGAGTTTTGCTGCTGCTTTAGGCGGTCTTGCATTAAATATAGGCAGGGCATCACTGCCCCATGCTATGGAACATGCTCTGAGTGCATACAATCCCGGTCTGGCACATGGTTTTGGATTGGCTATTATAATGGAAGAGTTTATTCAGAGAGCTTATAAATATAATGAGAATAAATTTGCAAATATAGCCTATCTTTTGGATAGATCTGCTGAAAGAAGAGAGAGCAGGGCTGCAGAAAAATTACCTGCTATAATCAATGCGCTAAAAAAAGACATTGGTTTAAACCAAAAATTATCGGACTTCGGATTTGATGAAAAAGTTGTTAAAGATATGGTTGAGAATACGTTTTGGACAATGAAGCACGGCATAGAAAATGCACCGGGTAAATTTTCTAAATCCGACATTGAAGATATGTATATTAAATGTTTATAGGAGAAAAAATATGATTAAAATTGCGAGAAATGTTATATTTATATTGACTATTTTCGGATTTTCCCTTTCATTATACAGTTGTACACCTTTGATCGTCGGCGGCGCATTGGCGGGCGGGGCTGCAGCTGGATATACAGCAAGAGACAAAGGGTATAAAATAGATATTACAAAAAAAGTTCAGGGAGAGAAAAAACATAAAAGCAGTTCGGACAATAGTTCGGAAAAAGGTGATATAACCACATATTAATGGAAAAATGCTTAATTGGAGTCAGCGGGGGCATTGATAGTCTATTCGCGGCCATTCAACTCAAAAAAAGAAAATATGATGTTACAGCAGTTCATCTTTGGCTTCATTCTCGTGATTATTTGAGTAAAGATGTCGAATATTTACTCAAAAAAAACAGTATAAAATTCTATTATGCCGATTATAGCAGAGTTTTTCAAAAGAGCGTTGTTGACTATTTTGTATATGAATATTCAAAAGGATTTACGCCCAATCCATGCAGTATGTGTAATAGGGATGTAAAATTGAAAGCATTAATAAAAGAAGCGGACAAGCTCGGCATTAACCACATAGCAACAGGCCATTACGCCGACATTGAAGATGGATTGATAAAAAGGCACTTTACGGATAAGGACCAATCGTATTTTCTTGCAGGCATTGATAAAAAAATGATAAGCAGAATTATATTTCCATTATCTTCATATTCCAAAGAGAGCATAAAGGGTGAAATGGATTTTTTAAGCATTAAAGAAAGTGAGGATTTATGCTTTATTAAAAATAACTATAGAGAGCTTTTGTCGGAAAAGCTGGGCAAACGCAGAGGAAAAATAATAGATGAAGAAAATTTTACAGTCGGATACCATGATGGATTCTATAACTATACTATAGGTCAAAGAAAAGGAACCAAATCAGGCAATGTGCCCCATTATGTTTACCGCATTGACCCCAATGAAAATATAGTATTTATAGCAAAAGAGGATAGGCTGTATATTAGGAATTTTTATATAGATAATATAAATCTATTTTTACATAAAGATTGGTTTAGAGATAGAATAATAAAATGCAGCGTTAGATTCAGATCTAATCCCAAAAAAGCAATTTTCGATACTGCACTTAATAAAGTTATGCTGTTAGAAAAACAAAAAGCAGTCGCACCCGGTCAAATGGCAGTGTTCTATTATGAAAATAAAGTAGTAGGATCAGGGAGAATAAAAAATGTTTGCTGAATGGATTGAAAAGTTAAGCCGGTATAAATTTGTCAGAAAGTTTCAGTATGAACCCTATATTATCAAAACAATTGAACACATAAATCCGCAGAAGGGCGATATAATGTTTACTGTATATAAAGAGGTGGATTATCTGCAAAGCTTAGCTTTAAGCTTTATCGGAAGAGACAATTATTATAGTTGTAATATAATAGAAACAAATAAGTGCAGTATAGATATTGATGTTGATTATGTTGTACTGTTTTTTACGTCCCACCTGATTTCAAAAGAAAATCTCAATAATATTTCAAAATATCTTAAAAAGGGAGGTAAACTATATGATGTATCATATTTAAAAAGCGGAAAATTGTTTGAGCTGGCTTTAAAATTAAGTGATTCGGATGCATATAAAGTTTTGGATAATGATAACGGTAATCCATTAAAGAACAATAAAGAGTTTAGACTGGCAGGTAATGCTAAATTTAAAAAACACAATATAAAAGTTGATGATTATATACACTTATAAAATATACAATACATTATATTGACTTTTATAGCGTGGGCATATAGAATCAAATAAATTTAATTTGGAGGTTGCTTGTTATGATGCCCAGCTGGCAGGAAATATTGCCTATAGTAGTTATTCTAATAGTTATTTTCGGTGCGAGAAAATTGCCTGAAATAGGTTCGGGATTGGGGAAAGGCGTCAAGGAATTTAAGAAATCCATTAAAGACATAGAGGATGACAACGATAAAGAAAGTTCCGAAACAAAAGATAAGTCAAAAGTAGTAGAGGCTGAAGAAGTGGAGAAGGATAAAAAGGGAGCTTAATCTAAGAATGAAAAATAGCATAGAATACTTAGTAAAACAGTTTTTAATGTTCTTGGAAATAAAAGATACCGGTATAAATTTTGCAGTTGAATATCCGAAGATGGATATATTTGGGGATTACTCTACTAATGTAGCCATGCTGCTGCCGAAAATCCTCAAAAAACCGCCTATGAAGATAGCAGAAAGCGCAAAAGTTTTTTTTGAAAACAGTAATCTGTTTGAAAAAGTTGATGTCGTAAGTCCGGGTTTTATTAATTTTTTCGTAAAAGATGCTGTTTTTTTTGAGCACGTAGAAAAAATAGTACGAACAGGGGAAAATTATTTTAAGCCGTCCTTAACTAAAGCCAAAAAAATTCAAGTGGAATTTGTCAGCGCAAATCCTACCGGGCCTTTGCATATAGGACATGGCAGAGGGGCTGCAATCGGTGATTGTATAGCAAGGATATTATCATTCTGCGGGCATACTGT
>CAZOGA010000001.1:0-14447 GCA_964579095.1 uncultured Desulfurellales bacterium | reverse complement strand
AAATTTTTTAAGGAGAAGCAGCTCTTTGATTCTAAATTTGTTCAAGACACAATAAAAATTCTATCTAATGAGAAATATATATATGAAAAAGATGGTGCAGTATGGTTCAAAACTACTGTATTTGGAGATGATAAAGACAGGGTAATCAGGAAAAGTACAGGTGAATATACCTATTTTGCAAGCGATGTAGCCTATCACAGAGATAAATTTTTAAGAAGGCACTTTGACGACGTTATAGATATATGGGGCGCAGATCATCACGGGTATGTAAATAGAATGAAATCAGCTGTTAAAGCTTTGGGTATAGATGAAGACAGACTGCATATCATACTCGTCCAAATTGTTAATCTGCTGCGCTTAGGGGAAAAAGTTTCTATGTCTACAAGAAGGGCTGAATATGTAGAGTTGGATGATGTCTTAAATGAGGTCGGCGTTGATGCGGCTCGTTTTATGTTTGTTCTGCGCAGTGTGGACTCTCATCTTGATTTTGACCTGGATTTGGTAAAACGCCAATCAAATGATAATCCCGTATTTTATGCACAATATGCGTATGCGCGTATTATGAACATCTTTAAGAATATAAAGGATCAGTGTATTAATGTAAATGATAGGCCTAACTTAGAAAAGTTAAGGGAAAAGGAAGAAGTTAACTTGGCAAAGTCCATCATTAAATTTAAAGATAGTATAAACGTCGCCCATAATGATATGGAACCCTATCATATAACGAAGGGCATACTCGATATATCAGAAAAGCTGCATCAATTTTATAATAAACATAGGGTTATAGGCAGTGAACCTGCGATTTTAAGTGCAAGGGTATTTTTATTAAAAGCAGTGCAGATAACGCTTGGGTTAGGGTTTGATTTAATAGGTGTTGAAGCCAAAAATAAGATGTGAGGTGCTGACATGGATGAGAAAAATCAAATAAAAAATATTTTGGAAACCCATCAGAAACAATATTCGTTAAGTGTTTTAATAGTAAGCATAGTAATTGCTTTATTCGTTGGAATAATTGCTGGCTATGGGATAAAAAGTTTTATAGAAGCAGGCAGAAATGCCCCCAATCAAGTTGCACAGGAAAAAAATTACAGTGCGCCTTATGCAAACGAAGAAGAGAACAATGCGATACAAAATGAACAGCCAACAGAAGAAAAAAATGCGGGAAATGTTAATATCGAAGAAAATAATGTTCCGCTTTCAAACAATGTTAATTCAAACCCTGCTGTTCAAGATAACGGCAGCGCAGCGAATAATGAAAACGGGCCCGAGATAATTTCTCCAAAGATTAATGAGAATAACAGCGAAAAGATAGAAACAAAGCGGATCAATAAGACACGCATCAAAAGAATATCGGTTAAACATTCAAAATCGAAGCACTACACGCCGCAGTACGTGCCGGTTAAACGAAAATCCAATCCTACAAAATATGTAATTCAGGTCTCGTCCAATTTAAATAGAAAAGTTGCTTTGAATACCTTGATTAAATTGAGAAAATATGGTTTTAAGGCATATGCTGTGCATGTTAATATACATAACAAATCATATACAAGGATTATGGTCGGTCCGGTTGCCGGACATAAGGCCGCAAAATTTGAATCAAACAGGATTAAAAAAGATTTGAGGCTTGTGTATTTTCCTTTGATAAAAAAAGATGATTAACTATCCGGATATAAACCCTAATATAGTTAGCCTCGGCCCGCTTCATCTCAGATGGTATGGCCTATCTTATGCTTTAGGATTTATTATCGGATATATGTATATAAAAAAAAGATTCAGCAGGTTTCACATAAAGAATTTGATTGATGATGCTGTCCTTTATGCCTTTTTGGGTGTTATTATAGGCGGAAGATTAGGCTATGTTTTAATATATAATTTTACATACTATCTACATCATCCAATAAATGTTTTTTATATATGGCATGGCGGTATGAGCTTTCACGGAGGTGCGATTGGTGTTATATTAGCAGGAATTATAGTTGCAAAAAAGTATAAAATTAGTTTTTATAAGTTGGCTGATGAGGTTGCGGTTATTATACCCGTAGGTCTTTTCTTTGGGAGAATTGCAAATTTTATAAATGATGAGCTGTGGGGCAGGGTAACAACTGTTCCGTGGGCTGTGAAGTTTCCGAGCGGAGGATATTTGCCGAGGCATCCGTCTCAAATTTATGAAGCTATTTTTGAAGGCCTTGTTTTGTTTGCAATTTTAAGACTTTTGAGGGATCGTTATATAGATAAGAGGGGATTTTTATTTTATATGTTTATGCTGCTATACGGCATATTTAGATTTTTTATAGAATTTACACGTCAGCCTGATGTTCAAATCGGCTTTATATACGGATTAACAATGGGACAGTGGCTGTGTATATCTATGATTATTATAGCTTTAATCGGATTTTTCAGCGTTAAAAAACAATGGAGAGGAAATGAATAATATTATTGATCTGAAAAAAAAATATTTGGAGTATAAAAAAAAGGACATACCGATCAAAATTATGGAGATGGGTTTGGAAACGGCGTTTATTTACCCTCAAGATCTGAATGAGGAATTTGGCAAAAATGAAATCAATTATATATTGCATTTAAACAGTACAGATGATATGGAAAACTTAGATTTATCCAACATTAGTGCTGTAATCATAGATACCGATGAGACAATATTGAACGGGGATTTGGATAATATGTCATTTTTTAAATCACTGCACAAAGATATGCCTGTTATGGCAAATGATTTTATAATTGATGAATATCAAATATATCTGCTCAGGGCTTTTGGCGCTGATGCTATTACTATAAGGCCTGAATTGGTAGATAAAGATATACTCAAAAAGCTTGTTGCATCTGTTCGTGAAATGGGTATGACACCTGTTATATATATTAAGAATGATGATGATGTGATTAAACTAAAGAGCGCAAACTTGGATGATATAGGATTTTTTATAGCGGATACCGGCACAAATCTTAATGTAAAGATGACATACATTAACAGCAAAAATAATAATGTACTCAAATTAGAAAGTGAGAATTTGGATAATTTGAGGTTCTTTATGAATGCAGATATTATAAAATATATAAATAACCATTCAGAAAAAGAAAGACTTATAAAATCCGGTTACGGCATATTTATAATAAATGACAATGGACTTATGTAAATGAAATATATGATGGATAATGCACGAAAAATACATTTTGTGGGAATAGGCGGCATTGGCATGAGTTCTATTGCACAGCATATGCTCAATAGAAATATCACTGTAACAGGTTCGGACTTGTCTGAAAATGATAATGTTAAAACACTAAAAGATAAGGGTATAACAATTCATATAGGACACGCTCCTGAAAATATAGAAGATGATACTGATTTAATTGTAATGTCATCAGCTATTTCTGATGATAATGCAGAGATTGTGTCTGCGAAAAGAAAAAAAATTCCCGTAGTGAGAAGATATCAGCTGCTTGCACACCTCATTAATGCAGAAAAGAGCATAGCTATAGCCGGATCACACGGCAAAACCACAACAACATCTTTATGTGCTTCGTTGTTAAAAAATGCTGATCTTGACCCGAATGCCATCATAGGCGGAAGGCTGAGAAGCATCAACAACAATATAATGATAGGCAAAGGTGAATATTTCGTAGCGGAAGCTGATGAGAGTGACGGAGGATTTTTGCTGTTAAATCCGTATATTGGCGTAATAACCAATATAGATAATGATCACCTGGGATTCTACGGCAGTTTTGACAATGAAATACTGGCATTTGAAGAATTTATCGAACATTCATATATAAAAATAATTAATGCAGACGACCCGATTATACAAAAAAAATTCAGCAAAGGAAAAAATTATATATCATACAGCATAAAAAATAAGAAATCGGATATATATGCGTATAATATAAGATTTAAGGAAAATAAAAGCATATTTAACTTGAAAATTAATCAAACAGTTATTGAGGATATTACGCTCGGTGTATTGGGGCTGCATAATATATCCAATGCTTTGGCAGTTTGCGCTATATCCTATAAATTAAAAATAAGTGAAAAAATATTGAGAAAAACATTTTCAGAATTCACAGGCGTATATAGACGGTTTACGCATATAGGCAGAATAAATAATATGGATGTATATGATGATTATGCTCATCATCCTACTGAGATAAAAGCTACGCTATCTGCAGCTTCATTAATATCAAAAAATGTTATATCTATTTTTCAGCCGCACAGGTTCTCAAGGACGCTGCAGCTTATGGATGAATTTGCAAAGTGTTTTAAAAACGTCAAAGAGGTTATTGTAATAGATATATATGCTGCATCTGAAAAACCTATTGATGGTGTAAACTCTCCAATGCTGGCTGAAAAAATTAATAAATTGAGTAAAAATGCAGTATACATTAAAGATGAAGAATCGCTCTATAAATATTTAAAGGATAAAAATGATGAAGGTGCGTTGGTTGCGCTTGGTGCGGGCAGTATAACTAATATTATTAAACGTTTGATAGATAGATTTTAAGTGAAGATTGAGCGGGTAAATTTATCACATATCACATCCATAAGATTAAAAGGATATAGAGATGTAGGTTTTGTAAACAGCGAGAATGATCTCTGTCGTGTAGACATTAAGCATCTGTTGGGTGCCGGAAGCAACACACTTGTAAAATCAAATGTCATGCTTTATAAACTCTCGCATAACTTTTCCTATATAAAAAAACAGGATAATGTTATTGTTATGGGTGCCGCCGCGAGGATGTCTGATATTATGAAATTTTGTATATCAAACAACATAGCCGGTCTGGAATTTTTATATGCTGTTCCGTGTTCAATAGGCGGCGCAGCCTATATGAATGCAAGTGCTTTTTCCAGGTCAATAGGTGATATCTTTTCCCATGCAAAGATATATAGTGCGGAAAAGGGCATAACTTATATTGATAAAAACAGTGTGGACTTTTTTTATAGAGAAACAAGTCTGCAGGGATATATTATATTGGAGGTTGCATTAAACTATAAGGTAGAAGAAAGAAGTGCAATTATTAGCGCAGCAAAAAATTATATTCATAAAAGATTGTCGGCGGCGCACATAAGAAACACATTTGGAAGTGTTTTTAAAAATCCTGAAAATAGCGAACTTACAGCGGGAGAAATGGTAGATCAATGCGGACTTAAGGGTGTGCGCAGAAACAGTGCGGCTATATCTGAAAAACACGGCAATTTTATTGTAGGTTCTATGGAAACGGAATTTGAGGATATTGCTTTTTTAATGGATAAAGCAAAAAATAGTGTGTATAAACAATTTGGAGTTGATTTGGAAGAAGAGGTTAAAATTATATGAGCGCTAAAAAAATAGTTGTCGTATGCGGTGGCGGTTCTGCAGAAAGAGAAGTATCTCTAAAAAGCGGCAGGGCGGTATATGAGGCGTTGCTAAAAAGCTATAAAAATGTTGAATGTTTGATCTGTTATGATAAAAAAAACTGCCTGAAAAACATTGAGGCAAAATCACCTGATACGGTTTTTATAGCTCTGCATGGCGGATGGGGCGAAAACGGCGAGCTTCAGGCCGGATGCGATATGCTTGGAATTAGATACATTGGATCTGATTTCTCATCAAGCGCTGCATGTATGGATAAGTTTATTACAAAATCTATATTAAAAAACATTGGCATCCCTGTTGCAAAAGCCGCTTTAATTGAAAAAATGGATGATTTGAATAATGTAGATTTTATGCCTGCGTGTATCAAACCTAACAACGAGGGTTCTTCCATAGGTGTAGAATTTGCGTACAGCAGGGAAGAACTTAAGTCAAAATCAGAAATTCTGATTTCCAAATTTAAAAGAATAATTGTTGAAGAAAAGATTGATGGCAGGGAATTGACAGTCAGCATATTGGACAGCAATGTTTTGCCTATAATAGAGATAAAACCCAAAAAGGGGTTTTATAATTATGAAAACAAATATACGCCTGGATCAACGCAGTATATAGTGCCGGCAGAAAACATAGATAAAAACATAGAAAATTTATGCGCAGATGCAGCTTATAGATCCTATAAAATATTGGGCTGTGCAGGTGCGGCAAGGGTAGATATAATTTTGCAGGACAATGTCCCTTTTGTATTGGAGGTAAACACGATTCCCGGTATGACAGAAACAAGTCTCTTGCCCAAGGCGGCATCCTGCGCAGGAATTAATTTCGAAAATTTGGTTAAGCGTATGGTAGATATTACGTGATAGATTATAAAAATACAGAAAAAAAAGCTGCACCAAAACGAATTGATTATGGTGTAGCGCTGAAGGTTGTTTTATCTATTTTGATATTAATTATTCTATCTTTCGGAACATTTTTCAGCATTTATGCTTACAAGATATATACTAAGAAATTTTATGTTTTAAAACATATTTATATAGAGGATAACAATATTTTAGATAAAAATTATATAATCAAAAATATAATAAATATACGCTCCTCCCGTTCATTCTATTTTTATAATACACAGAATATATATGCTAAATTAATTTCAAATCCGTGGATTAAAACTGCAGAAATTGCAAAAATTTATCCCGATACAATATATATAAGAATAAAAGAGCGTGTGCCGTCGGGAATATTGTATGAACAAAAGAAAAAATTCATTATCGATAGTATGGGCAATATCATAAGTAACTATAACAGCAATAAATATATGCTATTTAAATTAGACAGTCTTCCGAAGATAAAAATTAATAAAAGTTATAAGCAAAACAATCTTAGTAGCATACTAAGTTTAAGTTTAAAAAGGTTTGAAAAAATGGACAAGATAAGTAAAATAGATTATATTGAGGTGGTATCCGATAGTTATGAGCTGTTCCACTTTGAGAATGGTCTCAATGTTGCAATAAATGCATTAAGATGCAATGCAGGAGCCTATAATAGACTAAAAAGAGAATGGAGTGAGCTTATCAGTAAAAAGGATAAGATTGAATTTGTTAGTATATGTTTTCATGATAAAATTGTAATTAAATGGAAGAAGAGGAGTTAGCGGTGGGCGAGAAGACAGACAATGTGATAGTTGGATTAGACATAGGCACTACGAAGGTCTGTGCTATTGTTGGTCAAGATACTCAAGAGGGCAAAGTAAAGATCATAGGTATTGGGCAGTCTCCTTCAAAAGGATTAAGAAAGGGTGTCGTGATCAATATAGATGAAGCTGTTATGTCAATAAAAAGAGCTGTATTACAAGCTGAAAGAATGAGCGGCACTAAAATAAGCAGTGTCTACACAGGTATTGCCGGCAGCCACATACGCTCATATAATTCATCAGGCGTTGTTGCAATAAAGAATTCGGAGGTTTCAGAATCCGATATCAGGCGTGTTATGGATGCCGCAAAAGCTGTTGCAATTCCTCCCGATAGAGAAATTATACATATCATTCCTCAAGAGTTTACTGTTGATGATCAAGATGGCATAAAAGAACCGCGCGGTATGAGCGGCACGAGGCTTGAAGCCAAGGTTCATATAGTAACGGGCGCAGTTGCGAATGTTCAGAATATAGTTAAATGCTGCCAAAAAAGCGGTTTAAAAGTTAGCAATATAGTTTTACAGCCCATTGCTTCAAGCAAATCTGTCCTTATGCAGGAAGAAAAAGACTTGGGCGTAGGCTTGATTGATATAGGCGGCGGCACAACGGATATTGCTATATTTGTTTCAGATGCCATTAAACATACTTCTGTTATATCTATTGGCGGAGATCATATAACTAATGATATTGCCATCGGTTTAAGAACGCCGTTTCAGGAAGCTGAAAAAGTGAAAACAGGACATGGATGTGCTATTTCAAATATGATCAACAGTGATGAAACAATTGAAATACCAGGCGTCGGCAATAGAGGCTCAAGAATCATACCAAGAGAAGTTTTAGCACAGATAATAGAGCCTAGGATGGAAGAAGTGTTTTCTTTAATAAAGGATAACTTCGAAAAAATAGGTGTTATACCTCTTTTGACATCCGGAATTGTTTTGACCGGTGGTTCTGCTTTGATGGAAGGCAGTGTTGAATTAGCTGAATCTGTATTTGATTTGCCCGTTAGAATGGGTAAACCGATTGGAGTAATAGGATTAAAAGATACTGTTGATAACCCTATGTATGCAACAGGCGTCGGTTTGGTTCTCTATGGTTTTGATCAGATGAAAGAAAATAATCATACTGACTCTTTTAATGAAACACAAAAAGGCGAGGAAATGTTCTCTGCTATATTTAGAAAAATGAAAAGTTGGATAAAGGAGATGTTTTAACTGGAGGTTTTTCACATGACGGTAAGTAATGAAAATGTTGAAGGCGCCATCATAAAGGTAGTAGGCGTCGGGGGCGGAGGAAGCAATGCCGTGAATAACATGGTTGAACATGGTATATCTAATGTTGATTTTATAAGTATGAACACAGATGTTCAGGCCTTGAATGCTTCTATTTCAGATATAAAAATACAAATAGGAAAAAAATTAACGAGAGGATTGGGTGCAGGCAGCAACCCGGAAAAAGGCAGACTGGCAGCTGAAGAAAATATAGAAGAAATTGAGGATATACTGAAAGGTTCGGATATGGTTTTTGTTGCTGCGGGAATGGGCGGCGGAACGGGAACAGGTGCTTCGCCGGTTGTGGCAAAAACGGCAAAAGACTTAAAGATACTGACCATAGGGGTTGTTACCAAACCATTTGAGTGTGAAGGCAAACTTAAAAAGGAATTGGCGTTAAAAGGTATTGAAGAACTAAAGAAAAATGTTGATAGCATCATAGTTATACCTAATCAAAAACTACTCGATGTATATAAAAACTTATCACTTTTGGAAGCATTTAAAAAGGTAGATGATATATTGAGACAGGCCGTTCAAAGCATTGTAGATTTGATACAAAAACCGAATAATGGCGCCAAAATAATTATGAATATAGATTTTGCGGATGTTCAGACGATAATGTCCGAAAAGGGTCTGGCGCTGATGGGAATAGGGGAGGCTTCCAACGAGACAGGTGAAAATAGAGTAGTAAAAGCCACGGAATTGGCTATCTCTAACCCATTATTAGAAAATGCAAGCATACACGGCGCTAAGGGCATAATAATGAATATAACAGCAAGTGAAAATTTTGGTTTAGATGAATTAAATGAAGCTACATCGCTAATTGAAAAAAATATGAATGAAAAGGCTATTTTTAAATACGGTTTTATAGTTGATGATTCATTGAAGGACAAGGTTAGGATTACGATAATAGCAACAGGCTTTAAGGATGTAATAGGTAAATCCGGCAAAAAAATAGACAAATTCACATATAAAGAAGTGGATTCCGAACTTATTAAGGACATAAAAAAACAGTCGGATATGCCGATAGATGACAAATTGGATATTCCGGCTTTTATTAGAAGAAAAAGGGTAGATTAAATTTATAAAATGTATATACCGTACATTATAACTGTGGCAGCCTCTTTCATAATAGGAAGTGTGCCTTTTGGTTTTTTAATTTCCAAAATAAAAGGTGTGGATATAAGGAACCTTGGCAGCGGCAATATAGGAGCAACAAATGTTTATAGAATAATAGGGAAAAAAGAGGGAGCCTTAGCATTAATTCTTGATTTTCTTAAAGGTGTTTTAACTGTTATTTTGCTAAAAACAATTTTTGATACCGATCAAATTATTATGTATATAGCTGCTGTGGGTGTAGTTTTAGGTCATGACTTCAGCTTATTTCTGAAATTCAAAGGCGGAAAGGGCGTGGCAACCACTTACGGTTCTACTATGGTTATTGCACCTTATGCCTCTTTATTGGGAATGGCGGTTTGGATTTTAATACTTGTGAGCACCAAATACTCTTCTATTGCTGCGCTTGTGTCATTCGGTATATCTACTTTAATTTGCTTTTTATCGTATGGCAATATAAAGGGTGCCTTTTTTGCTTTTTTGCTTTTTTTAATGATTATCAGGCATTTACCCAATATAAAAAGATTTTACAATAAAAGTGAGCATAAATTAAATATAATGGGTTGAGTTTTGCTATAAAATTATGTATAAATCGTGGTTGGATTAAGGAGATGTTGTTGTGGCACTTAAGCTTATGGAGATTGAGATAATATCGGATAAAATAGTTTCTAATATAATGAGAGATGGTCTTTTGAAACTCAATAAAGATATTTCCGTTTTACGGTCTATTGTTAGGGATGTTCTAACAGAAGATGTAGAGAATGAAAGGGGTATAGATCGTATGACAAAAGAAATTTTAGGACAATTTTCCAAGGAAATAGAAAACGAAATGGCGGATAGTTCGAAATTATTTGCCATGGCTAAGAGAAAAGTTGCTAAAAAAGAAGGGTTTTTATTGTGAGATACAGTAAAGGAAGAACCAGATATTTGGCAGAAAATGTGATTAAGAAAATAAAAACAAGTGGTGCAGCAGATTTCTTGGCGGAGGAAAATCTAATAAGAAACAATATATCAGATACTATAGAAAAATATTTTTCAATTGAAGATGATGTATATGAATCTGTTGTGCAAAGCTTAGACAAAAGAAAAAAGAAGCTCATTCCGGGCAGTCTTGAATGGGATGCTGCTTTTAATAAACTTTATGAAGAGGAAATGAGTAAACGGTTTCTAAAATGAAAAAAGCTTATATATTGCTGGAAAATGGTACGTTATTTGAAGGAGAAGCTTTTGGATCTACAGGCACCAGGGTGGGCGAGTTTATATTCAATACGAGTATGAGCGGATATCAAGAGATTCTTACAGATCCTTCATATAAAGGTCAGATAGTAGTAATGACCTATACGCAAATTGGAAATTACGGTACAAACGATAAAGATTCTGAATCAGACAATCCTTTTGTGGAAGGTTTTGTTGTTAAAGAATATTCCAAAATTGCATCAAATTTCAGATCCTCGTTAGATATTGATCAATATTTAAAAAAACACAACATTGTTGGCATAAGTAACGTAGACACAAGACAATTAACGAGAATATTGCGTATTAACGGTTCTTTGAAAGGCATTATCTCCTCTGAAACAGATAAAAAAGGTGAGTTAGAACAAATACTTAGAAACTCTGAATCAATAATAGGCAGGGATATGGTGAAATATGTCAGCTGCAAAGAGCCGTACAAATGGGAAGACAATTTATTTGAGCTTAATTTTGCCAAGCATAAAGATTTTAAAACTGTAAATAGAAAAAATATTGCCGTTGTCGATTTTGGCGTTAAAAAAAATATTTTAAGATATTTAAAGTGTGTCGGTTTCAATGTTACAGTAGTTCCTGCTTATACATATTTTAAAGATGTGGAATTATTGAAGCCTGACGCTGTATTTTTATCCAATGGACCCGGAGATCCAAGAGGTATAGAAGAAAAATGGATACATGAGTTTAAAAAAATGATTTCACAATATCCAACGTTCGGTATATGCTTCGGACATCAAATTATAGCGCGTTGTTTTGATGTTAATATATATAAGATGAAATTTGGCCATCATGGAGGTAATCATCCTGTTAGAGAACTCAACACAAACAAAATTTATACAACATCCCAAAATCATAATTATGCTGCTGACGAAACAAGTTTAAAAGAAAAAGGATTTGCTGTTACACATATAAATTTGAATGACGGAAGCGTCGAGGGTATGAGACATAAAGAATTGCCTATTATATCTGTGCAGTATCATCCGGAAAGTTCACCCGGTCCTCACGATGCGGATCATCTGTTTGCAGAATTTGCTTCCATAATAAAATAAAAAGAAAAGGGAGTGTGCTTGTGAGAAAACAAAGAACGCTTAAAAATAGCATTCAGGCATCTGGCGTTGGTTTACATAGCGGCAAAAAAGTAAAGATTGTTCTTGAACCTGCAGAAATCGGCGCTGGTATAATGTTTTTTAGGGAAGATAGAAATAAAAAAATAAAAGTTAATCCGGAAAATGTTACAGATACGCAGCTTGCTACTACAATAAGCAAAGATGATGTTTGCGTTAGGACCGTGGAGCATTTATTGGCTACACTCTTTGGTCTGCATATTGATAATGTTATTGTGAGAATAAATGCAGAAGAAGTGCCTATAATGGATGGCTCAGCCGCACCGTGGATATATTTAATTAAAACTGCAGGAATCGTTGAACAAAATGCATATAGAAGTGCTATTATTATAAAAAAACCGGTAAGAATAAAGGAAAAAGGAAAATTCGCTGCCATAATACCATCTAATAAATTTGAAATAAATTACTCCATCGATTTTGATAATTATTTTATACAAAAGCAAAGAATGTGTATTTCCTTAAATGAAAATAATTTTGCAAAAGAAATAAGTAAGGCCAGGACATTTGGATTTTTGAAAGATATCGAGTATCTTCAAGCTCATAATCTGGCAAAGGGCGGCAGTTTGGATAATGCTATTGTTGTGGATGAATACGGAATAGTTAATGAAGATCCGTTAAGATATAAAAACGAATTTGTAAGACATAAGATATTGGATGCCATAGGAGATATATCTATGCTTGGTGCTGACATACGCGGAAAATATATAGCTTATAGGTCAGGGCATGATTTAAATTATAAACTTGTAAAAAAGGTATTGGAAGATAAAAAAGCATATGAAATTGTTGGAAATCCAAATAGAGAAAAAAGTGTGCTGAGAGCTGTACAGATGAATTTACGTCAAGAAATTATGTCTCTATAAAGCAATTAGATTAACTTCTGATAATTTACATTATGTTAACTTTTTGATTTATCATTATATTAATCTTATCTTTAATTTTTATGGAACTCCAACTTCACGTTTTTAATTCATTTAAAATTTATCAACCAAAGCATGGTTATCATTTTTCAATGGAGCCGTTTATACTGACAAAAGATATAGAACACTTCAGCAATTTAAAGAATATAGTTGATTTCGGCAGCGGCAGCGGCATTATTTCTGTGCTGCTTTCAAGACTCTTAGATAAAGAAGTAAAGATTTATGCCGTTGAATCAAATAAAGATATGGCTGAAATTATCGGAAAAAATATTAGGTTAAATTCTTTGCATAATATTAAGGTTTTACAAAATGTAACGTCAATAGACAAAAACAGCATTGATCTTATAATAAGCAACCCTCCTTACTTTAATTCAGATTATAGACCATCAAGAAAATTTTACTCGGAAAAATTCGAAAAAGAAGATTTCGGATATTATTTATCAGCATTTAAAGGCATAATAAAAAATAAAGGCATTTTAAAAATCAGCTATCATCCTACAAGAATGTTTGATGTGATGCAGAAAATTAATAATAATGGATTCGGCATTAAAAGTGTATGCCCTGTTTACGGAAATTATAAAAATAATGCTTCATTTGTTGTTATCGAGTCTAAATTCGGTGCCAAGAATTATATGGAATGCAAAAAAGCTATTTATTTAGATAAAGATTCAACGACATCTACCAAATGACCTGCACTCAATCCATATAAATTTCTCAAAAATTCCATCTCACCTTGTTCAATATATTTATCAGGCAGAGCAAGATGCTTAAATTTAATCTGAATGCCTTTTTCTAAAATGTATTCTGCTATTGAAGAACCTAAGCTTCCGGTTTTTGTGCTTTCTTCCATAACAACCACGGAAGAAAATTTTCTTAATCTATTATTTATATATTCCTCATCAAAAGGTTTAATAAACCGTGCGTTAACTACCTCGGCATGAATGTTTTCTTTATCTAATATTTCATACGCATCTAAGGCATATTTGACGCAGCTGCCCACAGCTATAATTGCTGTATCACTGCCTTCTTTTAATATTTGCCACTTACCTATATCCTTTAAATCTATCACATCCTCATATACTGTTCCTAAATTTGCAGATTCTCCTCTGGGATATCTTATTGCAAACGGACCGTTATAATTCATTGACAGCTTGAGCAGTTTTTTCAGCTCCATCCCGTCTTTTGGGGCAGTTATAACCATATTGGGAATTACATTTAGATAAGATATATCAAATACTCCCTGATGCGTTTCGCCGTCATCACCAACTATACCTGCCCTATCGATAGCAAAGGTAACAGGTAAATTCTGCAGAGCCGCATCATGGATAATTTGATCATATGCACGCTGTAAAAAAGTTGAATATATGGCAACTATAGGCTTTATGCCGCAAGATGCCAATCCTGCAGCAAATGTAACAGCATGCTGTTCTGCTATGCCTACATCAAAAACCCTGTCGGGGTATTTTTCTTTAACTTTATCTAACCGTGTGCCTATAAGCATGGCAGAGGTAATTGCCACAGTGTTACTTTTTTCTTTAAAAATTTCCAGCACAGAATTTGCAAAAACTTCGGAATAGGACAGATTTTTTGCAGGTTTTTTAATTGGTTCTCCTGTTTTTACGTTGAATTTACCTATGCCATGAAATAGTGACGGATTTTTCTCTGCGGGAATATATCCTTTACCTTTTTTTGTTAATATGTGAATTAAGATAGGACCTCTTATGTTCTTT